>NZ_MJWQ01000018.1:0-217260 GCF_001762325.1 Campylobacter sp. BCW_6871
GGATTCGAACCAACGGCCCCCTCCTTAAAAGGGAGATGCTCTACCGGCTGAGCTAACGAGACATTTTCTGAAATAAAAATGTGATTATGCCAAAATTAGCTCTATTTGTCAAGCTTTTTTAAATCATTTTTGGCATTTTCTCTCCAAATAACGAGAAAATATATTTATAGGTAAAGTCAAAACAAGATATGTAATAGCCAAAATTACATAAGCTTCAAGAGTAGCAAAAGTATAAGAATTTATCTCTTGTGCACTTTGGGTTAATTCATTTACAGCAATAACGCTTAATAATGAACTATCTTTAATTAAATTTGCAAATTGTCCACTCAGAGGTGCTAAAATATTTTTTAAAGCTTGGGGAAAAATTACATACGCAAAAACCTGCATCTCTTTTAACCCTAAAGCCCTAGCGCTCTCAAGCTGAGATATAGAAATACTTAAAATTCCAGCTCTAAATATTTCAGCTAAGTAAGCAGCAGAAAAACATGATAAAATAATAACTCCAGCCACATATCGATTATCAAGTCCTAAATTATTTGCAACGATATAATATATCAATAATACCTGCACTAGTAAAGGGGTTCCTCTGATAAGCTCTATGTAAAATATAGATAAAAATCTTAAAAAAACAATTGAACTTAAAGAAAAAGCACAAAAAACTCCACCCAAAATTATACTCAGTAATAAAGAAAAAAAACTGATTATTAAAGTATTTAAAAAACCTTGAAGAAATTTTTCTTTATAGGTCGCAATTGCACTAAAATCAAAATGATAAGCACTTATACTAAAACTACAATAACAAAACAATATTAAAAATAAAATCAAAAGAATTAAATTAGTGATTATTTTTGACTTTGATAGAGGTTTTAAAGGTTTAAAATTCTTATTTTTTTGGATAAACAAAGACAATAAAAATCTCCAAAATTACAATTTATTCATTTCTTAAAGTATCTAAAATATTAATTTGAGTTGCTTTTTTTGCAGGATAAAAAGATGATAAAGCTATGATTATTAAAGCACCCGCAATGGTTAAAGAAAAATCCATTAAAGACAAATCAAGTGGTAATTTACTAGTTCCATAAACATCAGCAGGTAAAGTTACAATATCAAAATTTCCTAAAAGCCATAAAGCAAAAAATGCAAGCACCACACCCACTATCATACCGCCGCCACCAATAAGCATGCCTAAGGCAAAAAAACTCTTTTTTACCTCATTTTTGCTTGCACCTAGAGCAAGTAAAAGTGCTATTTCACTGCGACGATTCATTACTATCATCAATAAAGAACTTACTATATTTAAACTTGCAACCAAAATAATAAGCATCAACACTATAAAAAGCGCTCTTTTTTCAAGTTCTAAGGCTGAAAAGAAATTTTTATTTTGTTCCCACCAACCTACCACAGCATAATCATCTTTTAAATAAGATTTAATTTTTTCAACATCTTTAAAAGCATTATCACTATATACATGAACTCCATCATAATTTGGATTTTTAGGCATTCCAAGTACTTTCTTCAATGCATCAACATCTGTGTACATATAAGCTTTATCATAAAATGCAAGCCCTGAAGTAAAACGCGCTTTAACATCAAAACGTTTAGTTTGCGGTACTAAAGAAAATCCACTAGGATTAAGATTTGAAAAAATAAGTGCAAGTTTGTCATTTTTATGCAAACCAAATTCATCAATAAGTGCTGATCCTACAAGTATATCAAAACCACTTAAATTCTCATCCTTTAAAGCTTTAGCAACCACTTCGTTTATTTTTTTTTCATCATTAAAATTAACGCCAAAAAGCACACCACCTTCAAAACGATTATCTCCCTTTACAACAACTTGAGTGCTTATATAAGGGCTAAATAACAAATTTGGAAATGTTTTTCTTAACTCATCTATAAATTCATCATTTACAGGAGCGTAAAATTTAGGCAAAATAGTAATAGGATAATTCATCACAAAAAAGCGTTTTTCAAATTCTTTATCAAAACCATTCATAATTGCCATAGCTACAAGCAAAACACAAAGTCCTACACAAACTCCTAAAAAGGCCAAAAGCATAGAAAGATTGATAAAGGGTTGTTCTTTATCAAATCTTAAATATTTAAAAAGTAAATATTTTAAAACGCTTTTATTCAAGCTAAAATTCCTTGCTTAGGACCACTTTTTCCATGGCATTCTTTAAATTTTTTTCCACTTCCGCAAGGACAAGGAGCATTGCGTGGAACTTTTTTAAACTCAACTTCGCCAAGATTATCTTCGCTTGCGCCCATTTCTACTGAGCTTTGAAGTAGCTTTTCATTTTCTTCATTGGCTTTATTTTCTAAATTTTGTACCTCTTCTTGATTAAATTGCACACTAAAAAGTAGTTTAATACTATCAAATTTAATACGATTAACTAGCTCCAAGAAAAGATTATAACTTTCTTTCTTATATTCCACAAGAGGATCTTTTTGATTGTATCCGCGAAGTCCTATTCCTGTTTTTAAAATATCCATTTGATACAAATGCTCTCTCCAAGCATTATCCAAAACTTGCAAATATAAAATACGCTCTATATTACGCAATTCTTTAATCTCAAGTCTTGACATCTTTTCGTTATAAGAATTGTCAAGAATTTGACTTAGCTTATCTTGCATTTCAATGACGCTTAAATTTTCAAAATCTTTTTCACTAATCTGAGTTGAACACTCATATAAAATTTTTGCTTTCAAATTTTCAAAATTTACATTAGAACCGCTTTCATCAAGCATATAATCATTCATTACATTTGCGCTATATTCAGCGATATTTTGAGAAATTTTAGCTCTAATATCATAGTTTTCATCTAAAAGCTCATTACGATAACGATAAATAGTTTTTCTTTGTTCATTTGCTACATCATCGTATTCCAACAAATGCTTTCTGCTTTCAAAATGTAAGCTTTCTACTTTTTTTTGCGCATTTTCAACCGCTCTTGTAACGATTCTTGACTCTATGCTTTCGCCCTCTTCTATACCTAAGCGATCCATAATGCTTTTAATACGATCCCCGCCAAAAATTCTTAAAAGATTATCTTCTAAACTTAGATAAAAACGACTTATTCCAGGATCGCCCTGCCTTCCTGCACGACCACGAAGTTGATTATCAATACGGCGGCTTTCATGTCTTTCTGTACCTATGATATAAAGCCCACCCAAAGCCCTAATCTCATCATCGATTTTTATATCCACACCACGACCTGCCATATTTGTAGCGATAGTTACGGCACCTTTTTTACCTGCATCTTGGATAATCAAAGCTTCTTGCTCGTGATTTTTAGCATTTAAAACATGATGAGGGATTTTCTCTTTTACAAGCATATTGTGAAAAACTTCACTGCGCTCTATACTTGCGGTTCCTACGAGCACAGGCTGACCTTTAGCATTGGCTTTTTTAATCTCTTCAATTACGGCTTTAAATTTTTCATTTTGAGTTTTATAGATAAGATCATCTTTATCTTGTCTTTTAATAGGAATATTTGTCGGTATAGAAATAACATCTAAACTATAAATTTGAGAAAATTCAGTCGCTTCTGTTTGTGCAGTTCCTGTCATACCTGCAAGTTTATTGTACATTCTAAAATAATTTTGAAAAGTAATATCTGCTAGTGTTTGGCTTTCTTCTTGAATTTTTACATTTTCTTTGGCTTCTAAAGCTTGATGCAATCCTTCGCTAAAACGACGTCCTTCACTTAAACGCCCTGTAAATTCATCAACGATGATAACTTCATTATTTCTTAAAACATAATGCACATCTTTTTCAAAAAGATTATGTGCCTTTAAAGCTTGATCAAGCTGATGTGCTAAGATAGCATTATCAAGACTGTATAAATTTTCTACACCAAAAAGTTTTTCAGCCTTAGCAATACCTGCTTCGGTAATCAAAACACTACGATTTTTCTCATCTACCACAAAATCACCCTCAGGTTTTGCAGGAGGTAAAACTGCTTCGCCTTTTTGCATTTGCTTAGCTACTTCATTGGCTTTAATATAACCATCTAAAGTGCGATTTGTAGGGCCGCTGATGATAAGCGGAGTTCTTGCCTCATCAATTAAAATACTATCTACTTCATCTACAATAACAAAATTATGCTCTCTTTGAACTTTTTCAACTTTTGAAAATTTCATATTATCACGCAAATAATCAAAACCAAACTCATTATTGGTTCCATAAGTAATATCACAATCATAAGCTTTTTTATGCTCTAAATCACTATTTTGAGAAGAAAGAATCACGCCTACGCTAAAACCTAAAAAATTATAAATCGCACTCATTTGCTCAGCATCTCTTTTAGCTAGATAATCATTCACTGTAACGACATGTACGCCTTTGCCACTCATGGCATTTAAAACTACAGGCAAGGTCGCTACAAGGGTTTTACCTTCTCCTGTTTTCATTTCTGCGATTTTTCCATCGTGCAAAACCATACCACCGATTAACTGCACATCAAAATGACGCATATTTAAAGTTCTCTTACCTGTCTCTCTGACTATAGCAAAAACATCATTTAAGATATCATTTTCGTTTTTTTCTCCACTTAAAATTTGCTCTTTAAATTTTGCAAATTCGGCTTTTAATTCATCATCGCTTAAATTTTGATATTTGCCTTCTAAAGCATTGATTTGTGCTACACGCTTGAAGTATTTTTTAACTTCACGATCATTTTTTGTTCCAAAAACGGCTTTTAAGGTATTTAAAAACATTTTTAAACCTTTATAAATTTTTCAAACTATCATTATAACGATTATTTAATTAAAATTAGCTAGAATGATATAAAAAATATAATTTTTTTAAGGAAAATAAATGAAAAAAACATTCTTGATATTTTTTATTTTTATAGGACAACTTTTTGCCCTTGATCTTAATTTTAATACCTTTTCAAGCGATTTTATCCAAATAGTAAAATCCAAAAACTCTACACTTTCTTATTCTGGACATTTTATACTGAGTAAAGATCAAGCATATTGGAGTTATGATACTCCTAGTAAAAAAGAGATTTATATTAACAAAAATCAAGTAACCATAATAGAGCACGATCTAGAGCAAGTCATTTTCTCTCATCTTGATAACATTCCAAATCTTAATGAAATTTTCAAAAAAGCAAGTCTTATAGATAAAGATAAACTTGTAGCAAAATATGATAATATAAATTATACAATTAAACTCAATCAAGAGCAAATTCAAAGCATATCCTATAAAGATGAATTTGAAAATGATGTTATAATCAATCTAAACAATCAAATTAAAAATCCAAAAATTAATTCCGATGTTTTTAAGGCAAAAATTCCGCAAAATTATGATATAGTTCGCTAATTTTGCGTTGTATTTTCATCAAGCTTTATATCATAACCTGTTTGTGGTAAATGATAAGGCTTGCTTGCGTTATTTTCTTTGAATATTTGTGGAGGATTGGCGATTAAATCTCTTTTAATTTTTTCTTCTATATCTGGAGTCATTTTAGGTGTATTTAAATTATCTATATTGATTTCTCCATTGTCATTTTTATTTTCTTCATCTGAATCTTTGAAAAGCTGTTCAACTTGTTTGACTTCTAAATTTGGAACACTAGGAGTTGAGATCTTTTCAACACTAGGAACTTGAGTTTTAGGAGCTTCTAAGTTTTCAAGTGCTTTTTTTACCTCGCTACCCATACCCTTCTCTTTAGCCTCAGTGCTTTCTAAAAAGCGTTTAAACTCCTCTAAATCAAATTTTTCCACTCCGCTTAAAGATATGATATATATATCATCTAATTTAATCTTATATTTCTTATCTAAAAATTTTTCTAAAGTCTTTTTAAAATTATTTTTTCCAATTTCTGTAAAAATATCTTCGTAAAAAAACCCTGAAATTACTGTATTTACAGCATCAATTAACTTATTTTCATTTTCTTTTAAATTATTCCCATCAAATTCCAAAGAAATTTCAACTTTTTTAAGAACATTTGTCCCACTTTTAGAATACAAATCTGTTCTTATGTTCTCTATTTCAAGATTTTGAGCATTTAAACTCAAAACCAAAAAAACACTTAAAAATATTTTTTTCATTTAATGCCTTTAAATGATTTGTTCTTGCATTTCAAGATCTAAAAAATTATGTTTTTTATAAAAATCAATCACATTAGAATCTATTTTTAAAATATTAGCAAAATAAAATCCAAAATTTATCTTTTTTGTAGAATAAATTTTTAAAGTATTTGGGTTTGTAGCGCGAGAAAGAGCGACATAAAGCTGTCCATTTTCAAAAATATGATCAATATCACACACTAATTTTTCAATACTCATGCCTTGTGATTTGTGTATAGTAATAGCATAAGCTAACTTAATAGGAAACTGTGTAACACTTGCAAGAATATTAACAACAAAATCTTTACCTGATTGCTCAAGTTCTTCCATGAAAAAAGTATAAGGTTCAAGTAAAATTTTCATCCCATTACTTTTAATAATGCTAATATAAATTTTCTCCTCTTCATAAAGAATATCTTCTATAATGCCTTGCTCTCCATTATAATAATTCTTATCCCAATTATTTACACAAAAAATAATACGAGCGCCTATTTTAATATTTAATTCTTCCAATATATTTAAGCTTCTAATCCAAGAATCAAGTTCTTCATCTTTTATTCTCTTATCTTCTTTTTTAACCTGAGCCTTAAAGCATGCAAGCGGAGTCTCAAGTTTGCTTAATTTTTCTTGATTGATATTGTTTACTTTTTTATTGATACCACAAAGTAAAGTATAATCATCTTCTAAATTTTCTAATTCTTTATAATCAATTCGCAAAGATTCAATAAAGCTTAAAATTTTTTCATCTAAAAAACCTTGTCTAATCAAAGATAAATGGTTATAAAATTCCATATTTTGCGTTCTTTTAGGTTGAGAAAGTTTAACATTCTTAAAATTTAAATCTTGCCAAAAAAATGAAGAAAAAGCATAATAAGAATGGTTAAATAAAGTTTCCTTTTTTTCTTTAACTACGGGAGGCAGTTGAAAAAAATCTCCAACAACTAAAATTTTTCCATTAAATTGAGAATTTTTAAGTCTAAAACCTATCATTTCAAAAACACTTGCACTAACCATGGAAATTTCATCGATAATAATAAGCTCAATCGTTTTTAAAAGTTCTTTAAGTTTTGTTAATTTTTCTTTTTGTTTTTGATTGCGATCCAATGCACTTAATTTCATCATATCATCACAATACCCTAAACAAAAAAAGCTGTGTAAAGTAACACCGCCTATATTAAACGCCGATAGAGCACTAGAACCAAGAGCTATGGCTAATTTTTTTTGTTTTCTATAAGATTTGATAAGCTCATTTGTCAAAAAGCTTTTACCAACTCCAGCACCACCACTTAAAAAAACATTATCATAAGCTAAAATTTTTTCTAGTTTATCAAGCATTATATTTCCTTGGCTTTAATTATAACTATTTTTTCTAAAAGGTTGATTATGAAATCTTGTTTATATTTTACTTTTATAGTGCTATTTTTAACAGCTTGTTCAACAAAAAATTTAACTTCACTTCATCGTGAAAATTTAGAACAAAAAAATGAAAATCAATATTATGCAAAACTTGAATACGAACAAAATGTAAGCATTTTGCCACAATTTGCTTACGATATTAATTTTGATGCAAAACGATATAAAAAATATTTCTTTAACCCTTGGCATGATTCATTTAAAAATTACAAAGGACAAAATATTTTTTGGTCCTTTCCTTTATATTTAAATTCAAAAAATACTTATTATTTTTTCAATAAACAAATTATTCCACTTTCATGGTTTAAAAATACTATAAATAACGCAAATATCCAAGAATTTGGCAAACTTAATCAAAAAGCTTTGATTATCCAAAATACAATCATTAAAAATCTTCCAACCCAAAGAGCTATCTTAAAAAATCCTTTTTTTGAAAATGAAGGAATTCCTTTCGACTATGCAAGTGATGGCATTTTAAATGCTGGAACTCCTGTCTTAATTTCACATTTCAGCAAAGATAAGCGTTATGCTTTTGTTTTAGGTGAAGCTGGGTTTGGATTTATTGAAAGTAAAAATTTGGAATTTTTCTCAAATGATAGAGCGAAAATCTATGAAAATCTTAACTTTATCACACCACTAAAAGAAAAATTTCCTATCTATAGCGAAGATGGTAAATTTTTCTTTGAAAGTAGAATTGGCGCTATCTATCCTTACTACAAAGAAGATAAAAACTATTTTTATGGAAAAATAGGCTCTAAAAAATATAAAATTTCTAAAAAAGATGTATCTAAATTTCCTTTACAATTCAATGATAAAAATTTAAAAAATCAACTTTCACAAGTTTTAAATTTACCTTATGGCTGGGGCGGTTATAATTTTGAAAGAGATTGTTCTTTACTAACTCGTGATATCTTTTCAGCTTTTGGACTTTATCTACCAAGAAATTCAGCTGCACAAAAAAATTCTTTTAATCATTTTGATATAAGCACTCTTAGCAATTCTCAAAAAAAAGATTTTTTAAACCGCTTTGGGAAGGCTTATCTTAGCTTACTTTATTTACCTGGACATATTATGCTTTATGCAGGACAAATTACAGATAATAATATTGCTATACATAATATATGGGGCTTAAGAAAAGATACAACCCAAAGACTTCTCATAAGTTCTAGTGTCATCACTTCTTTAGAAATAGGAAAAAATGAAATTTTAGAAGATAATTTGCTTTTATCAAGACTTAAAGAAATAAGTTTTATAAATTTAAACAAACAAGAAAAAGAGCAAATAAAAAGCTATCTTGAAAATATACAAAACAAATAAGATTTATCGATTTAATCAACAAATCTTTTAGTTAAATCTGCAAAATATTCTATGCGTCTATCTCGCAAAAAAGGCCACCAACGACGCACATTTTCACTTCTTTTTTTATCTATTTCTATGATTTTTACACATTCGTTTTGAGAATCTAAAAGACAAAGCTCTTCACCTTGAGGGCCCAAAACAAAAGAATTTCCCCAAAATCTAATACCCTCTTCTACCCCGCTTACATCTTTTTCAAAACCTACTCTATTGATAGCTACTACATATAAACCATTAGCTATAGCATGTCCTTTTTGTACGCCAAGCCAAGCATTGAGCTGTCTTTGTTTTTCTTCATCTTTATCCTTATCAAACCAACCAATTGCCGTAGGATAAATAAGAATCTCAGCTCCTTTTAAAGCCATAATTCTTGCTGCTTCAGGATACCACTGATCCCAACAAATAAGCACTCCAAGCTTACCTAAACTTGTATTTATAGGTTCAAAACCCAAATCTCCAGGAGTAAAATAAAATTTTTCATAAAAACAAGGATCATCAGGTATGTGCATTTTGCGATATTTGCCTGCTATAGAACCATCTTTTTCAAAAACCACTGCAGTATTATGATAAAGTCCAGCACTTCGTTTTTCAAACAATGAAGTAATAAGCACTATTTGATTTTTTTTAGCTATATTTGCCCAAAATTTCACATCTTTTTCATAATCATTAGCATAGTCAAAAAAATCCACATTTTCACTTTGACAAAAATACTCACTTTGATGAAGTTCTCCTAAACAAATAAGCTCAGCTCCTTGTTTAGAGGCTTCTTCTATAAATTCGCAAGTTTTTTTTATAGTTTGTTCTTTGTTTGAGTGAAATTTTTGTTGTATTAAAGCGATTTTCATTGTCTTTGCCTTTCTTGTTCTGCATCATCATAAGGATCTAAATGAATTTGTATATCCCATTTTTCATTTTCAAACATCTTACGCACACCTTCTTCTATTTCATCTGAAATTTTATGCGCATTTAAAAGCGAAATTATAGGGCAAAAAACCAAATGCACGCTTAAATAATTACAACTTGGAGTTTTACGCGTCTTTAATTCATGATAGGAAATTATTCCAGGATTATTAGAAATCAAAGTACAAATCTTATCCACTTGTTCCTTGGGCAAAGCCTCATCCATTAAAAAAGCCAAAGCTTTTTTAATGATTTTAAAAGCAGAAAATGCCGTATAAAGACTGATCACTATCCCAAAAATAGCATCAATAATATGTAAATTTGTAAAATAAATCAAAACCAAAGCTCCCAAAGTGCAAACATTGGTTAGACAATCTGTTTTGTAATGCAAAGCATCACTTTCTATAATCAAACTTTTGGTTTTTTTAGCTGCATAATTTAAAAAAAGCACAAGAAAAAAAGTCATAATTAAAGCAAAAATCATCACATAGATACTTGAATTTAAATCTTTAATTTCTTCTTTATAATAAATCTTTAAAATACTCTCATAAAAAATAAAAATCCCCACGCCAACTATAAAAACACCTTCTAACAAACCCATTAAAGCTTCAATTTTAGAAAAACCAAAATTATAATTTTCATTCGCCTTTTGTGAGCTTTTTTTAAGAGCTAAAAAATTAAAAGCAGAAATAGCAAAATCCATCAAAGAATCAATCGCGCTTGAAAGCACTGCAACAGAACCACTTGTTAAGCCTACTATAAATTTAACCAGGGCTAAAACAATAGCACATAAACTTGCTACAAGAGTTGCTTTTTTTTGCAAACTCATCTTAAACCTTTGAAACGATTTTGACAAGAACAATGCAAAGAACCGTTTTGTCGTAAAAACACTCTTGCATCTACTCCTATAATTTTATGATTGGGTAAAGCTTTAGAAAGTCTTTTAGCTATGATTTCATCATTTTTATCCTTATAAAAAGGCACAATTAAAGCATTATTTACAAAAACAAAATTCGCATAAGTCGCCCCCAATCTTCTTCCTTTATAGTATAAAGGCTTAGGTATAGGAAGTTCTACTAAATCAAAGCCTGTTTTTTTAAGCTCTTCTTTCATTTTTTGCAAAGGCAAATAATGCTCATCCTCTTCATCTTCACAAACACAATGTGCTATGGTATTTTTATCTATAAATCTTGCTAAGGTATCGATATGATGATCTGTATCATCACCTTTTATGAAACCATTTTCTAACCAAATAATTTGCTTTAAACCAAAAAATTCTTTTAATTTTGTATCAATTTGAGTTTTGTTTAGATGAGAATTTCTATTTTCATTTAAAAGACAATGAGAGCTTGTAAGCATCACACCCTCTCCATTAAAGTCAATGCTTCCTCCTTCTAAAACAAAATCCACCTTTTTAAGCCCCTCTTTAAATTTTTCTTTAAAAAGCTTAGAATTTACAGCATTATCAAGCTCACTTTGAAATTTATTTCCCCAAGCATTAAAAGTAAAATCAAGAGCCTTTAAACGACTATTTTCTACTATATCTATAGCTCCAAAATCACGTATCCAAGTATCATTTGTATCACATTTAAAAAACTCTACATTTTTTATATCTTTAAAATTTTCAAAATCACTCTGTTTAGGAGCTATAAGTAAAACTTTTTGAAATTCACTTACCGCTTTTACAAATTCTTTATAACTTTGCAAAATTTCCTCTAAATATGGACTCCAATCGCTTTTTTCATGAGGTAAAGAAAGTATGAGGTATTCTTGCTCGCTCCATTCAGGAATTGATTTTATCATTTAACTACCTTTTTTGATAATAAAATTATAATTGTATCATTTTTTGGAATTTTGTCAAATTTAAGAAGATTGCCTCGATATTTCGAGGCTTTAGTGTATTATTTAAAAAAGATTTTCATTTCATCATTACTTAAAACAAGTTTTCCATTTTCATTTGAAATTTTAAAAGTTCCTTTGAAATTTGAAAGGAAAGAATTTTCAAAATCCATTACATCCATTGGGTGACAAAGCATTTGAGTTGAAGCTACGCGATCACCTTCGATTTGCAAAGTATCTGCCTTAGTTTGGTAAGAACCAAAAAAACGATTACATCCTGAATAACCATAAAATTTATTATTTTCAAAACTAATATTTGGACTTTCCTCTGCGTTTTTTGGATCAAAAGTTTTACCATTAACTATAATTTTTTCTATTTTGAAAAGCTGGTTTTGCACAAGTTCATTATTACCTTTAGAAGTAGATGAAGTAATAGAAGTACTAGCACAACCTGCAAAAAAAGTTGCAGCTAAAGCAATTTGAAGCGTTTTTTTCATTTTATTCCTTTAAATTTGAAATTGGTTAAGTTCACTTTCGAGATTATGACACACTATTTTTAACTCATCTGCAACTTGAAGCAGAATTTTAGAAATTTCTTCATTCTTTTCACTTACTTCGACATTTTTTTGCATACGAGAAAGTAAATTTTGTATATTCTCTTGGGAAATTTTTATTTTTTCAGTACATTGAGTTACCAAAGCCCTAGCATCTTCGTTGCATAATTTAACCTCATTAGCATCATCAACCAATAAAGTGGTGTCATCATTTAAAGCTTGTATACTTTGAGCATTTTTCTTTAATTCTGCGCTAACCTCATTAATACTTTGCAAAAGCTCTTTTGTAATTTGAGCTATATTTCCTAAAAAATCTTCACTGTTCTGAGCCAATTGCCTAACATCCTCAGCAATTACAGAAAAACCTCGTCCAAATGCACCAGCCCTAGCTGCTTCTATGCCAGCATTTAGAGATAGTAAATTTGTTTTATCTGCGATCTCATCCATCATTTGAGTTGCTTTTTGTATATTACCTGCTTGATTAACCATATTTTCAACTTTTTTAGCCAATTCATTTTCATTTTGAGATACTGTTGATACTTTATTAGCAACATTAAACAAAGATTTAAGCATTTGCTCTAATAATAAAAAGGATTTTTCATTGGCACTATTTGCCTTATTTGACAAACTAGCAAGTTCTCCAAGTTCATTGCCAACATTTGCACCAAGCTTAAAACTTTGATCTATTTGTTTATGACTTTGTGAACTAATTTCACTTAAAGAAATAGCATTTGAATTTAAAAGATTGCTTTGTTTTTCTACATTTTTTGAATTATGACTTGCACCGCTAACTGCCTTGTGAGTTTTTTCGATAAATTGATTGATATATCTACAAGCTAAAGCAATTTCATCTTGACCTTTAACTGAAATACGAGCTTTTAAATTACCACTTCCTTGAGCTAATTCTTTAGCATGATTTAAAAGCTCTAAAACAGGCTTTCCAACAACAACTTTAAGCATTAAGAGAACCACACAAAGGGTAAAAATCAAAGCAATAGTAAATATTATAATATAAGATTGACTGGTTTTACTTATATCTTTTTGAACACCTTCTAAAGAATGCGATATATCCATAACCCCTATCACACTCCCTATATTAGCATTTGCATGACAAGCAACACAACTTTCATCTGCAATCAAAGGGCGTATCAATCTTAAATGCACAACACCATTTACATTTTCTTCTAAAGCTTGAATTTTAGGATTTGAAAATTGTTCTATAATACGCTTATCATTTGAAATTTGAGGGGCTTTCATCTCAAAAAGATCTATAGTATCTTTTGAAGGATAAATTTTAATATCACTAATACCCTCTATACTTTTTGCATCTTCAATAGCTTCTTTAATTTTTTCAGGATCTCCTAAATTCATAGCCATTCTCATTGTTTGAAAAACAGAAGTACTTACGGTATCTAAATTTGCCCTGCTCATTTTATTGGCAGTATTTTTAAAATCCAAATTTAAAATCACTTGCATAACAATAAAACTTATAAGCAACACCACAAAAATTGCAGCAGAAACCTTAAATCCTATAGTTTTAAACATCACAATTTCCTAAAAATAAAATTTTTCAGAAATATTTTACACATAATTTATTTAATTTTTATTGAATTATGTGTAAAAAACATAACATTCCATTAAACTTAATGTAAGAAATGTCTTACGCCTGTGAAATAAAGCGCCATACCATACTCATTGGCTGCTTTTACCACTTCATCATCTCTTATACTTCCGCCTGGTTCTACTATAGCTTTAACCCCTACTTTACTTGCTTCATCCATGCTATCTCTAAAAGGAAAAAAGGCTTCACTTGCTAAAACGCAACCTTGCAAATCAAGCCCCATTTCTTTAGCTTTAGTGATCGCTGCCTTTGCTGCATCGATTCTACTTGTCATACCCATACCTATAGCCACCATAGCACCATTTTTTACATAAACAACATTGTTTGATTTGGTAAATGCTGCTATTTTCATAGCGATTTCAAGATCTTTTAATTCTTCCTTGCTTGCCTCTCTTTGACTCATAAGCTTTGCATTTTTAAGCTCATCTTCGCCCACTTCATCGCTGTTTTGATATACAAAACCCCCATCAATATGTTTAAAATCATATTTATCAAAACTACGGATTAAAAACGGACTTTCTTGAGTGAAAATTTTAATGCGTTTTTTACCTTCAAACACAGCTAAAGCTTTTTCATCTACATTGGCTGCTATAATTACTTCTACATAAATTTCATTGATTTTATTTGCTAAAGCCTCATCAAGAGTTCCATTGATTGCAACCACTCCTCCATAAGCACTGACGCTATCGCATTTTAAAGCATGTATATAGCTTTGTACCAAATTTTCTTTTATAGCAAAACCACAAGGATTTCCATGTTTTACTATAGCAATAGCTGGAGCTTTATCAAAACTACTAGCTAAATTTAAAGCTGCATTAATATCGGTTAGATTATTAAAACTTGCTTCGCCTTTAAGGGCTTTGAAATTTGCACTAAAAAAGGCATCAAACTCGTATAAAGCCCCTTTTTGATGTGGATTTTCTCCATATTTTGTATCAAATACTTTTTGTCCTACTATAAATTTACTCGCTCCAAAACCTCCGTTAAAGCGTTCATTCATATAATTTGCAATATAAGCATCATAATTTGCCGTATGCTCGTAAGCTTTTATCATCAATTTCAAACGAAAATTCTCATCATTTTGACCTTTTTTTAAAGTCTCAATCACTTTTTCATAATCAAGCGGATCACAAAGCACCATCACATCTTTATAGTTCTTTGCCGCACTTCTTATCATCGCAGGCCCACCTATGTCGATATTTTCTATAATTTCATCAAAATCATCACTCATAATAGTGGTTTTTTTAAAAGGATATAAATTTACACAAACTAGATCAATGCCTAAAATTTCATTTTCTTTTGCTTGTTTGATATGATTTTCATCGCTTCTTTTATGCAAAATCCCACCATGAATCTTAGGGTGTAAAGTCTTCACACGCCCTTCAAAAAGCTCAGGACTTTTTGTAAAATCACTCACTTCTATAACTTTTATTCCATTTTCTTTTAAAAGCTTAAAAGTCCCGCCTGTTGAAAGAATCTCAAAGCCTAAATTTCCAAGCTCTTTGCCAAATTCTACTATGCCTTCTTTATCACTCACACTAAGTAATGCTCTCATTTTTACCTTTCTAAATGTTTTTTAACTTTTTCGTAAGCTTCATTGATTTTTTGAAATTTCTCTATACCGATCTTAAGTTCTTCTTCGCTGACATTGTTTGCGTTTAAAATGTCAGGATGATATTTTTTTGCTAAATTGCGGTATTGTTTTTTTACTGCATTTAAATCCGCATTATTTGGAAGTTCTAAAATAGCAAAAGCTTCATCAAGACTTAATTCTTTTTTAGCACTTTTTAAATTTGAAAGACTTGCTATAAAAGCGTCTAGTTCGCTTTTTGCTATATCAAAGGCTTTAGCGATTTGCTCTAAAATTTCACGCTTTTTAGCATTAAAATCTGCATCGATTAAAGCCATAAAAACAAGCACACGCAAGACATTAAAACGCTCATTTTTAGGTAAAGGTACTTCTTTTAAAAAATCTTTTGCCACATAAAAAGCATCGCTTAAATTTTCTTTATGTTCATTAAAACTTGCTTTTAAAAAAGCTCTTTCTTTTTCATCTTTAGCATTTGCATCTAAAAGATCTTTGATCATTTCAGCTTCATTTTCACTTACTCTGCCATCGCTTTTTGCAATTTTTGCCAAAAGTGCGATAACATAGTAATTCATACGCCTTTTAAACTCATCCATTCTTTCTTCCATAACTCCACGAGCAAAACCCTTAGCAAAGCCTTTGGCTCCTCTTGTGGCTGAGTTTAAAAAATCCTGTTTTCCCCAAGTTTTATAATACCAGTAAAACACCAAAACAACGAGTATAATTAAAACTAAAGTCATTGGATTTGCTCTTTAAAACTTTCAAAATAAAACTTATCAAGTTCAGCCTTGCTTAACTCAATGCTATCAAGTTTAAAATATTTTTGGCTTGTACTCACACCTAATTTATAAGCTTTTACTCCAAATTCTTTGGCTAAATTTAAAAAAGCTTCTTCATTTTCTTTGCTAAGCCCTACTATAGCACGACTTGCACTCTCATCAAAAATCATTTTTTCATCATCAAAACCACTTGTTAAATTTGCACCCACACTAGAAATAGCAAACATTTTTGCCAAAGTCATAGCAATACCCCCTATTCCTACGCTATTGGCACACTCAAGTAAAGAATTTTGATTGGCTTTATAAAGCAAATTCCAAAGTGCAAGTTCAGCTTTATAATCAAGCTCTTTAAGGCTTCCTGATACTTTTTTATCTTGGATTTTCATTACCATAGATCCACCAAATTCTCCTAAACTTTTACCCAAAAGATAAACGCTTAAATTTTCTTTTTCAAAACTAGCTTTTAAGGTTTTATTTGCATCTTCTAAAACCCCTACGCTTACTATAGTAGGACTTGGATAAATACTTACACCATTGGTTTCATTATAAAGCGAAACATTGCCGCTTACTACTGGGGTATTTAACTCTTTACAAGCTTCTTTAATACCTTCGCAACCTTGTGCGAATTGCCACATCACTTCAGGATTTTGCGGATTTCCATAATTTAAACAATCGCTTATTGCCAAAGGCTTAGCTCCTGTGCAAGCAACCTTTCTTCCTGCAGAAGCTACTGCTAAAGCTGCTCCTATTTTAGGATTTACATAATTTAAGCGTGAGTTACATTCTACAGCCATAGCCACACTTACACCATTTTCTTTGATACGAATAACACTAGCACCTAATCTTCCATCAGCTTTTATGGTATTGGTTTGCACGCTTGAATCAAATTGATCATAAATAAAAGCTTTATTATTAATATTTTCATTTTGAAGCATTTGTATAAAAAGCTCTTGAATACTTGATTTTAGCTCAAATTTATAGTCTTTAATTTCACTTAAATATTTTGGCTCACTTATAGGACGACTTAAAATCGGCGCTTTTTCACTTAAAGGCTCGATAGGAATAAGCCCTACAAGCTCATCATGCCAAAAAAGCTCCATTTTTCCTGTATTGGTAACTTCACCCATAACCACAGCATCTAAATCCCATTTTTTGAAAATTTCTATAACCTTATCTTCATAGCCTTTTTTTGCACAAATAAGCATTCTTTCTTGAGACTCGCTAAGCATTAACTCATAAGGAGTCATACCGCTTTCACGCATAGGAGTTTTATCTAGGTAAAGTTTCATGCCACTGCCACTTCTTCCTGCCATTTCAAAAGAACTTGAAGTAAGCCCTGCAGCACCCATATCTTGAATACCCACAATATAATCGGTTTTAAAAAGCTCTAAACAAGCCTCCATAAGAAGTTTTTCACTGAAAGGATCGCCAATTTGCACTGTAGGACGCAAAGATTTGCTTTCTTCATTGAAACTATCACTTGCCATAACCGCTCCACCAAGTCCATCACGCCCTGTTTTTGAACCCACATAAATCACAGGATTTCCTACACCTTCAGCCTTAGCATAAAAGATATCTTCACTTTTGCAAACCCCTAAAGCAAAGGCATTAACTAAGATATTTCCATTAAAACACTCATCAAAAGCACATTCTCCACCTATAGTTGGCACACCCATGCAATTTCCATAATGAGAAATTCCATTTACTACACCTTTAACAAGGTATTTTTGATGTTTACCGCATTTTTCATCATAAATATCGCCAAATTTTAAAGAATTTAGCCCCGCAACCACTCTTGCGCCCATAGTAAAAACATCACGTAAAATTCCCCCTACTCCTGTAGCCGCACCCGCAAAAGGTTCTATAAAGCTAGGATGATTGTGACTTTCTACTTTAAAAACTGCTGCCATACCTTGCCCGATATCAATAACCCCTGCGTTTTCTCCTGGGCCTTGAATCACCCAAGGTGCTTTAGTTGGAAAACCATTAAGATATTTTTTGCTGGATTTATAAGAGCAATGCTCACTCCACATCGCAGAAATAACCCCAAGTTCTAACAGATTTGGTTCTCGTCCTAAAATTTCTAAAATTTGTGCATATTCTTCATCGCTGATTTTATGTGCTTTTATGGTTCCTTTATCCATTTTTATCCTTTCATTTTCCTAAACAAAAATTACCAAACATTTCGTCTAAAATTTCATCTCTTTGAAAATCTTTGGTAAATCTTGCAAGTTCATTAATAGCTAAATTAAGTTCAAAAGCAAAAAGTTCTAAAGAACTTTCCTCTAAAAGTCCTTTAGCTCTAAAAATCGCTTCGCTTGAAATTTTACAAGCATTAATAAGATCTAAAGAACTTACCATAATACCTTCGCTATCAAAAGAATTAAGATAATTTTGCAATTCTTCTTTTAACAAAGTGATGTCTTTTTGAGCACTAAGCTTGATAAAATTTTTATTTTGAGTATTTTTGAAAACATTTTCTAAATCACTTTTATTTAAAATCCAAAAGATTTTTTTATCAGTATTTGCTAATAAGTCAAAAATTTTCTCATCTTCTTTATCTTGCACTCTTGAAGCATCAAAGACTGCCAAAATAATATCTGCATCTTCTAAACTTTTTTTACTTAAAGCTACGCCGATTTGTTCTATAGCATCTTTACTTTCCCTAATACCCGCTGTATCTATAATGCGTAATAAATGCGTTCCTAGTTTAAAGCTCTCTTCTATAGTATCACGAGTAGTTCCCGCTATATCTGAAACAATAGCTCTTTCATAAGAAAGCAAGGCATTTAAAAGCGAGGATTTGCCTACATTTGGCTTACCTACAATAGCGATTTTAAAACCTTCTATAAGTCCTTTTTTGCTTTGAGAAAGTGTATAAACTTCTTTTAAAATTTTAGAATTTTCTTCACACATAGTAGAAATTTGTTCTAATAAATCAGAAGGTAAATCATCATCAGCATAATCAATGCTAGTTTCTACAAAAGCTAAAGTTTTAACCAAATCTGTACGAATTTTTTCTAAAAGTTCTCCTAGATTTCCTTGCATGTTGCGTGCTATAATTTTAGCTGCAAGCGCAGATTTTGAAAGTATGAGATCTTGTATATTTAAGGCTTTTAAAGGAGTCATTTTGCCATTTAAACACGCTCTTTTGCTAAATTCTCCCGCTAAAGCAAGTCTTGCCCCTAAACTCACAAGTTCTTCGAGTAAAACTTCACTCACACTAAATCCTCCATGAGTTTGAAACTCTACTATATCTTCACCTGTAAAACTATAAGGAGCTTTAAAATATATCATTATAGCTTCATCGATGATTTCATTGTTTTGATTAAAAAGTTTTGTAAAAGTAGCATGGCGGGGGGTGAGTTTGGTTTTGTGGCTAAGCTTTAAGGCAAATTCTAAAGCTCTTTCACCGCTTAATCTTACAATAGAAATCGAACCCACGCCATGAGCTGTGGCAATAGCCGCTATAGTATCACTCATCTTTTTTGAAAAAGTCGTTTATTACAACAAATCTTTGATCATTATTTTGCTTAATTCCTACATACTTATCTGGAAATGCAGCTCTTAACTGCTCTAAAGCGATTTTTATCAAAACCCCATCTAAAGGTTTGGTTTGTCCGCGTCCATGAATTTTAATTTTTTCAATCACGCTTTGTAAATAAAGCTGCATACCTTGAATTTGATTTTCTAAAAATTGAGCGATCTCAAGGCGCACTAAAAGATTATATTTTAAATTGATCCAATTATGCAAAAGATAAGAAATAGCCTTGTAACGATGTGCTTCTTTGCCTATCATCAAAGCAGCATCTTCCCCATCCAATCGAATCAAAACACAATCTTCATCATACATTCTAAGTTCACTAAGCTCTATTTTAAACTGGGAGCTTTCTAAAAGTTTTACAAGCTGAATACGAATCTCATCTAAAATATCCTGAGTATTACGCACTCCTTTGCTTTCTCGATGAAAACTATCAAAAATTTCATCACTTTTTACTGTGTATTTTTCTTTTTGACTTTTATTTTTTTCATTTTTTATTTCAATCTTGTTTTCTTGTTTTGGCTCATGTGTTTCTGGTTTGTGATTTTTTGAACTTGTAAATTCTTTTTTAGGATTTTTTTTCAAAATCCTTTTTTTTGCTTTAGCCTCTATAATTGCCTTTTTTCTTCCAAATCCAAAAAAACCTTTTCTTGGATGCTGAATAATCTCATATTCTAAGTCCATCACAGAACATTCTAAACTTCTTGAAGCTTCTGTTAAGGCACTTTGAAGATCAATGGCTTCGATTTTCATTTTTCATGCTCCACTTGTTTTTTTGTGATGTTCTTTAGCAAATATTTTATTGATAACCCATTGTTGAACCAAAGAACAAAGATTATTTGCAAACCAATAAAGCGTAAGTCCTGCTGGGAAAGTGATAAAGAAAAAAGTAAAAATCACTGGTAAAAATTTCATAATCTTAGCTTGCATAGGATCTTGTATAGTCATAGGTGTGATAAGTTGTTGTAAAAACATCGTTGCACCCATTAAAATAGGCAAAATAAAATAAGGATCCATTACCGATAAATCATGTATCCAAAACGCCCAAGGAGCTGCTTTTAGCTCAATAGCATTAAGCAAAACGCGATAAATAGCAAAGAAAATAGGAATTTGTAAAAGTATAGGCAAACAACCACTCATAGGATTTGCACCATGTTTTTTATAAAGCTCCATCATGTGCATATTCATTTTTTGTGGATCGCCTTTATAACGCTCTCTAATATCTTTCATTTTAGGAGCAAGATCTTTAAGTTTATTCATAGAAATCATAGATTTATAAGTTAGTGGGAATAAAATAATACGCACAATTAAAGTCATCACAACGATAGCCCAACCCCAATTTCCTATATACTGATGTAAGAAATTCAAAAACTCAAACATAGGCTTAGCAATAAAAGTAAACCAACCATATTCAACAACTGCTTCAAGGCGTGGATCTATACTTCTTAAAATCACATGTTCTTTAGAACCTATATAACCCCCTGCTTTAAATTCATTATCACTATAAGCAAAAACTATAGGGTTTTTATTAGCATCCTTGCTGATTGCCACATTTAAAGGTTTATCAAAATTATAAAAGAAAGTTGCATAGTATCTATCAAAAGCCGAAGTCATTACGACATTATTAGCACTTTCATCCTTCTCTACATCTCCATCTTTATAAGTTTCAATGGTTTCTTTATTATCCATTACCAAAGCACCATGAACTGTATAACTATCTACGGCAATATTTGGACGATATCCTGGACTTATAAAATAATTTGCATTTTTGCTGAGTTTAACTTCTATCTCATAATTTCCTTTTGGATAAAAAGTAATATCTTTTTCGATTTTCAATCCGGAAAGATTTTGAGTGAGTTTTAAAACTTGACTTCCATTTTCATCAACAAAAAGATTGCTAGAGTTAGCAATATAAGGAAATTTAAAAGCCTCTGAGTTAATACTTGGATCACTAAAACGCATTTCTAAAGGATAAGGACTATTTTCCTTGCTAACAAGATTTATAAATTCCCCTTTCTCATTTTGGTATTTTTTATCTTTTAAATAAAAAGCAGAAATTCTACCAAAAGAGTCAATTTGTGCTTCAAAATGTTTGCTTTGAACCTTAGATATCACACTATCTTGCGAAACTAAAGCCGCACTTGGAGTATTTGTGGTGGTATTTTGTATATTAGGAGTGTTATTTATGCTTGTGTTTTGTTGATTTTGTTGTGTAATGTTTTGTTCTATTTTTAAAGGTTGCTTTGGAATGAAAAAATAATCATAAACAACAAAAAATAAAAAAGAAATCACAACAGCCAAAAGTATACGCTTTTGCTGAAAAATATTATTTGAATTATTCACTGATTTGTCCTTTTAAAGATGATTTTTATAAGATAAAAACTTTTATTTTTATAAGGTATGTATAAAAAACAAAGTTGTTTTTTTGCTAAAAATATAGGCTTAAAACATAAATTCATAGGATAAAAATTTTTAGAAACTCTAGGATAATCAAATCCCCCTTTAAAAAAAGGGTTACATCTTAAAATTCTAAAAAAAGTAGAAAAAAAAGCTAGAAAAAAATTCTTTTTTTGAAACTGCCAAAGTGCATACTCAGAACAATTAGGATAATACCTACAAGCAGCGGGTTTTAAAGGGCTTAAGAATTTCTGATAAAAACGGAGTATTTTTAGGCATATCATTTGAAACATTCTAGTTTTTTCAATCCCCATTTTAGATTTTTTTCTAACCTAGAAAAAGAAAGTTCAGTGATTTCATTTTTAGCTACAAAAATATATTTGCCATCTTGAAGATATCTTTCAAACTTAGCAAACAAAGCCCTTAAAATTCGTTTTGAACGATTTCTAACCACTGCTTTTCCAACTTTTTTACTAGCAACAACTGCTATTTTTTTTTCATAACTATTCAGATAAAAAATGATCACACCTTCGCAATGCCATTTTTTACCTACTTTATATACAGATGAAAATTCCTCGTTTGTGCTAAATTTATCAAAATTTTTCACACAGCAAGTCTTTTTCTACCTTTAGCGCGTCTTGCATTGATCACCTTGCGACCATTTTTAGTTTTCATACGAACACGGAAACCATGAGTGCGTTTTCTTGGAGTGCCATGCGGCTGATAAGTTCTTTTCATTTGATTTTTCCTTAAAAAATTATAAAATAAACTTGTATTTTATCTTAATCTTACTTATAAATTGCTTTTGATTAAGAGTAATTTTTAAATTCTTTTGATAAATTTTGAAATTATTTTTAAAAGGTTAAAAATGTCAAAATTTAAAATTATTGATTTAAGACAAGAAGATTTAGATATTTTACAAGAAATGATCATAGAATTTGCAAAATACGAAGATATGTTAGATTTTCTTCAATGCACGAAAGAAAAACTAAAACATTCTTTACTAAAAAATAAATTTGCTCGTGCTTTTTTGTTAAAAGAAAATGAAAAAACTATAGGCTATATGATTTATTTTTATACTTTTTCATCTTTTTGGGGTAGCGGTGGAATTTATCTTGAAGATATTTATATACGAGAAGATTTTCGTAAAAAAGGTTATGGAAAAGCTGTTTTTAAATTTTTAGGAGAAATTTGCAAAAAAGAAAATTTAAAAAGACTCGACTGGGTTTGCTTAAATGATAATATTTTAGGTATTAATTTTTATGAAAGTTTAAACGCTAAACATCTTAAACAATGGAGAAATTATCGTCTAAGTGGAGAAAATTTAGAAAAATTGTGTGATTTATGATAAGAAGTCTTTATTATTTAAAAGCTATGGGATTTAACTTTGTTGATACACATACAAACCACTTTGAACAAGTACAAAATTTTCAAGAATTAAAACAACTTGTTTCATCTTGCACCTTATGCCAATTTTCCAAAACAAGAAAATTTAGTCTTATGGAGCCTAAGATAAAAAATGCCAAATTGCTAATTCTTGATGTTTTTGGGCAAAAAAGTGAAAATGAAAGCGGAATTTTACTTAATTCAAAAAAAGGTAAAAAATTAAAACACTATATTTATCAAATTTTAGGGCTTTGCGATGAAGATTTTTATTTTTCTTATTTATTTAAATGTTTTTGTAATGGAAAATTTGATGATTTTTCGCTACAATCTTGCTTACCATTTTTCTGGAACGAACTAAAACTGATTCAACCTGCTTTTTTGCTTTGTCTAGGAGAATACACATTTAAAAGCTTGGGATTTAAAGATTATCACATTTTAAAAGGTGAAGTTTTTGCTTATAAAAATTTTTTCATAATGCCAAGTTATGATTTAGATTTTATAGAAAAAAATCCAAGTTATGAAAAAAATTTCATACAAGATTTAAAAAAAATTAAAGGATTTTTATGAAAAAAATATTTTTAATATTTTTCTTATCTTGCTTTTTGCTTAATGCAAAAGAGCAAAAATTAGTCAATGTAAAACCTGTTGAAAATTTTTATCCTAAATTAAGCGTTCAAGAATGCAACACAAATTGTCTTTTTGATCTTTTAGAATCAAGATTGTATCTCAGTTTTTTAAGTGAATTTGCAGACCAAAACGATCAATTTTTATCTAATGTTTATGCAAAATTATTAAATTCCATTACTGATTTTGAAAAAAATGTTCAAAAAATTACTTCTGTTAAACTTGCGATAATTATCCCAGAAAAAACCATAAAAAGCTACTCAAATACTATAATAAATTCAAGCATAGCCTATCTTTTAAGACAAAGAGCTGAAATCAAAGTAAAAGTTTTTTTAACTGGCACAGAAGATAGTGATAAAATTCGAGCCGCGCTTGATGCAGTACAAGCTCAAGGATATCAGTATGCCATAGCTGGATTTACTCTAAAAGGTGCCAATGAGTTGAAAAATTACTCAGGAAATATGAAAATTTTTATACCGACCATCCATAAAAACAACATACAATTTTCAAATCAAAATATTATTTTTGGAAGTATTGACTATGATGCTCAAATTGCCACACTTTTAAGCAAATCAAATGCTAATATCGCAATATTTAGCGATGGCTCTGCCTTATCAAGCAATCTAAATTCAAGAATTCTTGCTCAAAATAATAATGCTAGAATATATACCATAGAAGGCGAGAAGCTTGATTTTAGCAGACTTTTAAGATCACAAGGCGGAGTTAATAATGCCTCAATATTTTTTAACACTCCATTGATCAAAACAGCTCTAGCAAGTTCTCAACTAAGAATTTATAACATTCATCCTTATGTGCTTTTATCCACTCAAATCAACTATAATCCAACATTTTTAAGTTTAACACAACAAGGAGATAGAGAAAATTTCATCATTGCTAATTCTATCAATAACCACGATGATAACCTAGTCTATCTTAATGAAATTTTTAATCAAAGTATAGATTATAACTGGATTGCTTATGCCACTAGTATAGGAGTTGATTACTTTTATACCGAATTCTTAAATAAAAAAAGTGAAAGTTTATTTGATGAGAAAATCAAAAATTCTCAAGTTGATTACAAAGTGCGTCTTATGCAAGGCAAACAAGCAAGCTTTGAAGAATTAAAATAATTCTTCAAAGAGCTTTTTTAACTGCATATCCATTCTAGCTGGTTTTTCGTTTTTAATAAAAGCTAAAGTTAATTCCATTTTAAAAAGCAAAATTTCATCTTTATAAATTTCTTGTGAAATTTCCACAGAAGCATTTTTGACTTCTAAAATTTTTGTTTTAATCTCTATTATATCTCCAAGTTTTGCAGGTTTTAAGAAATTGCAATTTGCTTTTGCAAGCAAAAAATGTCCCTTAGACGCATCAAAAATATCTACTTTTTTATTGAAAAAAATTTCACTTCTTGCTCTCTCACAAAATTTTAAATAATTACTATGATACACCACTCCACCCGCATCAGTATCTTCATAATACACACGCATTTTCATCGCTTTACCTTAAAAAATATTTTACATTTAAAAAACATTAGATTATACAACGGAAATTCTTTGATATCGCTTTTTAGCTTATATTAAAAAATTCTGTCCAATATTAATTTAATAAAGCTTTTTAATAATATTAAATATATATTATAAAAAAATAAAATTAAAAAATAGCTTTTTATTATTAATATTATTTAAATATTTTATTTATAATTAATATACTTAAGAATATTATAATTACGCTTTCTTTTGATAATATTTACAGATATTGTTAAATAGTTAAAATATAATAATCAATATTTAAGGATATCTATGCCAGCCATTAAGCTTTTTAACTTCACGGGGAGGGGTATAGAGAAATTTTGTTTTAAACTTTCTATTGTTACCTTCTTAAGCATCAATGCTTTTAGTCACTCAAGCAAATACTACAGACAATCGAAATTTAAATATTCCAGAGTATTATTTTAATGATAACAAACTTTATAATAAAACCAATTCTACTTATAAAAACCCCAAGGTATAAATTATTATTCTAAGAGTTCTAAACATGATATTAACAATATTACTTTAATTTATAACAATACTAAAGTAAATATTATAAATATAAACGATTTAAATTTTAAACATTATTTACTTGCTTCTGATATGAGAGAAGATAAAGTTCTTTCTTTTAATAGTGTCAATACAGCTAATCATAGTAATAAAAACAGTTAAAGCACTTCCTTTTTTAATCATAGCAAAAACCGATTATGCTAATGCAAGTTATAATAAACTTATATTAGAACAAGGAGAACTTAGTTCAGTTTTTTATCTTAAACCTAAAGATACTCATATAAAAATCTTAGCAATTCTAAAAGCAATCAACGCATGAATTTCTTAATGAGATATAGAAACAAGCAAAGTAGATGGAGTAGAATTTGAAAATTTGCTAAACTTAATGTCAATCTTAACAATGCTTATTTCTTTAATGATACCTTTACTCATCTTTTTAGCTTAAATTATCAACAAGTTATTAATGAATCTATTTATACTAGATAATAGTAAAACTATATCTTTAGTAGGTCCTTATGGAGTAAGGGTTTATAATAATGAAGATAGAGATAATGCTGTAGTGGCTAGCTTTGGACTTAGAATGGCTACTCCTTTGAAAGATTTTTATATCACTCCTTTTTATGATATAGGTTATTCTTGGTGTGAGAATGTTTCTAAACTATATAGAGCAAGTGAAACAAACTATATGGATGCCTATGATTTGCAACTGCTTTATAATAAAACAGGAAATTTTTATGTTAAGCTTGATTTAGCTAAAGCTTTGTAAAAATGATGATTATAGTTCTAAAGCTTATGTGAGTTTTGGGAAGTATTTTGAATTTTTAAAAATTTATTTTTGATCAAATATTTAATACATATGAGATTTATATTGCCATAAAAGCTTTTAATGTTATAATTTAGCATTAAAAGCAAATGTCAAGGATAAAAATGCAAGAAAATTTACTCGAAAAACAATTTCTAAATCACCCTTTATACGCTAAAATTCAAGAACTTAAAGCTCTCAATCTTGCTTGTAATTTTTCTTTAGATGATAGTGTAAATTTATCTACAAATTCTCAAGCCAAAGATGAAATCCTAGCTATAACAAAAGAACTTAAACCATGGAGAAAAGGTCCTTTTAAAATAGACGATCTTTTCATCGATACAGAATGGCAAAGTTTTATTAAATTTAATATTTTAAAGCCTTTTATGAACGAAATTTCTCAAAAATGCGTTGCTGATATAGGCTGTAATAATGGTTATTATATGTTTAAAATGCTTGAATTTAATCCTGCAAAACTCATAGGTTTTGATCCTTCTATCAAATACCGTTTGCAATTTGAACTCATTAACGCTTTAGCTAAAACTCCTATAGAATACGAACTTTTAGGCATAGAAGATCTTCCAAGCTATGGCTTGAAATTTGATGTGATTTTCTGTCTTGGGGTGATTTATCATAGAAGTGATCCTATAAAAATGCTAAAAGATTTAAAAGCAGGACTTAATAAAAATGGAGTTGTTTTTTTAGATACCATGTATATAGAAGATGAGAGAGAAATCGCTCTTGTGCCTAATAAAACTTATTCTAAAATTCCAAATATTTATTTTGTACCAAGCATTAGTGCATTAAAAAACTGGTGTGAAAGAGCAGGATTTAAAGAATTTGAAGTTTTGGCTACAAAAAAAACCGATGAAAACGAACAAAGAAAAACAGAATGGATAGACTCTTTTTCGCTGGAAAATTTCTTAGATCCAAAGGATAAAAATCTTACCATTGAAGGCTATGAAGCACCCAAAAGAGTTTATGTGCGTATTGGGATATAAATTCTTTTTACTTTTTGTCGATCTAGGCTTTAGATATTTTGAAGTAGATAAGTAGAATTTAAAGGTTAGATATGGCAAAAAAAGATAATTTTGAAGAATATGCACAACTTGAAGAATACGCATCTGCAGAAGATATATCTCGTGTTAGAGCAGAATTACTCACTTGTCCTGAATTAAACACTTCGCTTGCTGGAACCATTATAGAAATTGATAAAAACTATGCCAAATCAATTTTAATAACCACAAGCGAAATGGTAGCAGATGATCAAGGATTGATTTTTGATGCCTTTATTTTCGCTGCGGCAAACTATGTAGCACAAGCCTCTATCAATAAAGAATTTTCAGTGATTATTGGATCAAAATGTTTTTTTTATGCTCCGCTTAAATTAGGCGATGTTTTAGAACTTGAAGCTCATGCACTTTTTGACGAAACCTCCAAAAAAAGAGATGTAAAAGTGGTCGGGCATGTTAAAGAAATTAAAATGTTTGAAGGAACGATACAAGTTGTTAGCACTGATGAGCATATATTTAAACTCAAGCGTCCGCCACTTAATACTGTTAAACCTACAGAAAATCAAGAACAAGGTGCCAAAATCAACAATCCAGAAGCCGTAGCAGCTGCATTAATGGCCTCTGTGGGTGGAAAATAATCAAGGAGTCATTTTAATATCCACCCAATTCTTTGGGCAAACCTTATGATAAGTTCCACTTCCATCATAATATTCTTTGCAATCATCATAAAAACGATTTGAAATTCCTCTTTCATTTACAAAACATCCAGAAATTCCTAAAACTAATAGTATCATTAAAATATATTTTTTCATGTTTTTCCTTAGAATTTATTGTGTTTTCTCCATTTATAAGGCTCTATAGGATTACCCTCTTTCCAAAGACCTAAATGATTTTTCTTAGCATTTTCTTGTTCTTTAATATAAGCGTTACTATAGTAAGTATCAGCCCAAGCATAGCCTTTGCTTACTAAAAATCGATTAATATCAACATTATTAAGCTTTACAATAGCAACAATTCTACCATAAGTATCTTTATTTTTATAAATAATTTCAACTTGTTTACCGCTTAAAATTCTACTTAAAGCTTCTTTTGATTGCTTTCCAAAACTTTGTTTAAGTTCTGGTGCATCTATACCAAAAAATCTTATTCTAGCGAGTTTGTTTTCATGATTAACTTCTATAGTATCTCCATCAATAATTCTAACTACTTTTCCTTCAAAACTAGAATTTTGGGCAATATAATTCTGGATAAAAACAACTACAAGAGTAAAAATTAATACAGAAAAAAGTTTTTTTGGATCACTTAGTAATTTTCTTAAATTAAATAATTTTTTATAATTTATTCTCATTTTTTAATCATTTTGCCTTTAAATTTTAAAAAATATGCCATAATTTTATCAAAACAAAGGAGATAAAATGCAAAATGTTATAGAAAATTTTAAACAATTATGTAAAATTCCTCATTGCAGTTATGAAACAGAACAAATGAAAGAATTTTTAAGCTCTTATGCTAAAGATAAAGGCTTTAAGGTGAGTGTAGATAAGGCAGGAAATATCCATGCCATAAAAGGCAAACCAAAAATTTGCTTACAAAGCCATTATGATATGGTCTGTATGGGCGATGCACCAAACTTAGAAGTTTATGAAGAAAATGGCTTTTTAAGAGCCAAAAATTCAAGTCTTGGCGCGGATAATGGTATAGGTATAGCCATCATGATGAGCGCTATGGCTGAATTTGAAAATTTAGAGTGTCTTTTTACAAACGATGAAGAAGTAGGACTCATGGGGGTGAATTCACTCGAGCACACTTTAGAATCTAAAATGCTTTTAAATTTAGATCATGAAAGCGATGATGAGATCATGATAGGCTGTGCAGGTGGAGTAGATATAGAAGCTAGCTTGCCTTTTAATACCCTTAGAAAAAAGGGTAAAATTTATGAGCTTTGCGCGCAAAATTTTAAAGGTGGACACTCAGGTATAAATATCGTACGCAACGAAAAAAGCTCCATCAAAGAAATGGCTAAATTCATACAAGAAAATAAAGGAGAAATCATTTCTTTTGAAGGTGGAGAAAGAATCAATTCTATACCTAAACACGCCAAAGCTTTAGTGCATTTTAAAAATGAAGTAAAGAGCAATAACTGGATAAAATGCGATTTTAAAGAAGAAGGTGAATTTGAAATTTGCGATCAAAGTAACAAACTTTTAAGCCTTATAAATTCTTTTACTCATGGAGTTAGAGCTTATGATGAAAATCTAGGTATAGTTCAAACAAGCATTAACCTAGCTACTTTAAGAATGCAAGATAAACAAATCAAATTCGCACTTTTTGCAAGATCTAATATACTTGATGGACTTAAGCAAGTAGAATTTGAAACTTTAGAATTTTTCAAGGCTTTTGATTTTAAAGTAAGAAGTTTTAATTTCTATCCACCTTGGGAAGGCAAACCAAACGCACTTAGCGACATGGTTTTTAAAGCGCTTAAAAAAGTATCGCCTAATGCCAAAGTTTCAGCTATCCATGCAGGGCTTGAGTGTGGCATTATAGAGAAAAAACAAGAGCTTTTATGCGCTTCTATAGGTCCAAATATCCATAATCCTCATTCAACTGATGAGCATTGCGAAATCGCTTCAGTTGAAAAAATATCTAAGGTTGTTTTTGAAGTTTTAAAAGACAATGCTTAATTCTTTAATCTTGCTTCTTGCAAAAACGCGTTTTAACAAAAACACGCAAAATAAGGAGCAAGATCCGACTATAGCAAGATAAATACCTAAATACTCTTTATAAAAAGCATTAACTACAAAAGGGGTTAAAAAACCTAAAATCGCATAAGAAATATTATAAGCAAAACTAAGCCCACTAAATTTAAGTTCGCTTTTAAAAATTTGTGTCATAAAAACAGGTGCGAAAGTGATAATACCTTGTGTAAAACAAGCCAGTAAAAAATAAAATAAAAATTTCTCATCATAAAAACTAAAAAGCATACCAAAGATAATAAAAGCTATACTAAAAATAGAACAAATCCTATAGCTTCCCCATTTGCTTGCTAAAAAACCTTGAAATAAAGCTCCAAAAATCACCGCTAAAATAGCAAAATTTTGTACCCATAAAGCAGAAGTTTTACTCATAGCTAAAAGACTTTCAAAATACTTAGGCAAAATCATTAAAGTTGCCACACCGCTTGTTAAAACCATGGTCATTAAAAAACAAACAAGCATGCTCATTTTATGAGTTTTTAAAGCTTCAAACAATGGAAAACTTAAAATTTTCTTTTCATTTTGAACTTTTACAAATTCTGGAGTTTCACTGAGTTTATTTCTTAAAAACAAAGCTAAAATTCCAAAAAATCCTCCTATGATAAAAGGAATTCTCCAAGCATAGCTTTGAACTTCTTCTGGGGTAAAATAAGATCTTATGCCTAAAGTGGCAATATTTCCTAGCAATAAACCTATGGTTAAAGTCGCTGAAATAAAACCAAGAGCTAAAGGAATTTGACGCCCTTTGACAAATTCGCTCACATAAATCCAAGCTCCGCTCACCTCAGTTCCAACGGCTAAACCTTGCAAAATACGAATAGTAAATAAAATCAAAGTAGCAAATATACCTATACTTTCATAACTTGGCAAAAAAGCTAAAGCAAAACTAGGCAAAACCATCAAAAGCATAGAAATATAAAAAATATTCTTTCTTCCATATCTATCAGCAAAATGTGCCATCACAATAGAACCAAAAGGACGCGCTAAATAAGCAGCACCAAAGGCTATATAAGCATTTATCTGCATCCAAAAAGCATCATTTTGCGGAAAGAATACCTTAGCAAAAATATCCAAAAAAAAGGCAAAAAGCACAAAATCATAAAATTCCAAAATTCCACCCAAAGAAGCATAAATAATATTTTTGTATTTTTTTTGCATATTTTATCCTAAATCAATATAAAGGGCAAAAAGCCCTTTGTTAAATTTTTCCACCTTCAATCACTACATCATCAGCCTTAACATCATCTCCAAAATGAGCTTTTAAAGTTTCATCATAAGCCTTGTGAAAAAACTGCTCTTGGCCTAGTTTAATGATCAAGTTATCGATAAATTCTTTAAGTTCTTTATCACCTTTTTTAACTGCTGGTGCGATAACATCTTTGTTGCCTAACTCTTTGATAGCCATTTTAAAATCAGGATGATCTTTCACCCAAGCAAAAAGCAAGGTATTATCATGACTTAAAGCATCGCCTCTTTTATCCATCAAAGCGGCAAAAGTTTCGGTATTTTGATCGTATTTTAAAGTTTTAATATTAGGATAATTTTGCGTAAAATACGCATCCGCTGTTGTGCCTTTGTTTAAAAGTAAAGTTTTATCTTTTAAATCTTCTACGCTAGTTATATTACTATCCTTTGGCACAGCTACGCCTAAAGCTACCTTCATATAAGGCAAGCAAAAATCAACCTGTTCAGATCTTTCTGGAGTTTGAGTAAAATTAGCCAAAATAATATCTACTTTATTTGATTTTAAAAACTCAACCCTATTTGCAGCTTCAACAAGAACAAATTGCACCTTATTTTCATCGCCAAAAAGTTCTTTTGCTATGCGTTTAGCTAAAGCTATATCATAGCCTTGATTGTTTCCTTTTTCATCCACATAACCAAAAGGTGGTTTATCGCCAAATACCCCAATCCTAATAACTCCATTTTGCTTGATCTTATCAAGAGAATTTAAAGTTTTAGAGTCAGAATTTCCTCCACAAGCAGCCAATACTACTGCAACAAAGGCCGTTAAAACACTTAGAAGTATTTTTTTCATACATTTCCTTTCTTTAAAAATAAGCTTAAAGCTATTGCAAAAATATATAATAATTGCAAAGTTAATTATACTTAAAATTATAAATAATGCATTTGAAACAAACTAAAAAGATTTTCCTATGTGTAAAAATGTAATTAATCTCACACTCTCTTTTAGCATTGTTTAAATTTTAAGTAAAAAAAGATATAATCTTTGTTTTAAAATTTTTAAGGAGAAAACTATGAAAAAAGGTATTTTTCTCTCTATTGGAATAGCTGTTTTGTTTTCAGCTTGCGGAAATTCCATAGATGAAAAAACAGTTAAAAAATATGAAAATCAACTAAATCAAACAGTTAAACAAGAAATTGCAAACCTTTCTCAGGATTCTGGAATAAAGATTGAATTTTCTGATTTTAAATGCAATGCAGATGGTGATTTTATAGCGTGTTTAAGTTCAAATTTCAAAACTCTTGCAAAAGATAACAACGATGAGTATCAAGAACTATTTCAAGCAAAAAATATCAAAATTCGCTCAAATGAAATTTACAAAGGCGAAGCAAATACATCAATTAACATTAAAGAATATTACAACGATCTTTTTAAAAACCAAAAAAGCATACAATCAAATTTGGTTTTTGAAGATTTTAAACTTGGAGAAAAAGTTGTTAGTGACATCAATGCAAGCTTATTTCAACAAGATCCAAAAATCAGCTCTTTTATCAATAAATTAAGCTCGGATTCTTATACTTTATCATTTGATAACTCCATAAACAAACAAGAAAACAATTATCTAGATAATCTTAATATAAAATTTTATAACGCAAAATTAAATTTCAATACAAATCTAAATATAAATCTAAAAGAAGATTTTCTTAATTACCTTGATTCTAAGGGTATAAAATTTAACACTCAAACTTTAGCTATGGATGAACAAGCTATCAATGAACTTCTTAATATAGCAAACTACGAACAAGCTTCAGATTTTAGCAATACAATCCAAAAATACATCATCTTAAATAATTTTAAAATTGATTCAACTCTTAAAACCGAAGGCGTATTTAGTAGCTATATAGCAACTGCTAAGGAAAATTTACAAACCTTAAAAGCTCAAAGTCAAAATGAAGAACAAGCATTAATCTTTGATAAAGCTTTAGCTATTTTAAACAATATCACTCAAAATGATGATTATAAACTCAACCTTGATTTAAAATTTAAAAACATCCCTGTTAGTGACTATAGCACACAAGGAATCGACAGCATAGAAAAACTAAGCATCAACAATCAAGACGCCACAGAAGCGTTAAAAATTATACTTCCATTTATCATGTTTTCCATGTTAATGGGCGGAGCGTCATTTTAATCTTTAAGAGGAAATATTCCTCTTAAAGCCAATTATTCTTTATCAAAATATTCAAATTTTGCCTTATCTTTATCTCTTAAAACTTTAATATAACCAGCATTTCCAGAAATATCGACACCATTAATGTAAAACACATTAGGCTCTTCTAAAGAATTATGAATATCATACCCCATTTCCTTAGCTAATAATTTAGCAAGCTCATAATGAGTTGGCAATTTGTTTTGTTTTAGATAAGTTATAAAATCATCATTTTTAACATTAAAAGTGGTGGCAAAAATAGGAATATTAGCCACATTTGCACTTAAAAAAGAATGTCCATATTCAGCATGTCCATCTCTTCCTAATTCTCCCATAGCTTCTGCATGATCAGGTATAAAAATTACATAGGTTGGAATGCCACTTTTTTGACTTAATTCTTTAAAAACTTCAAATACACTAGAAATAAAATAATCGTTAAAAATCATAGCATTATCATAAGTATTTTCACGAGTCATTGGTTTAAAAACATCTGCTTTTTGATACGCTCTATAGCCTCTTTGATAAGGAGAGTGTGCATTTCTTTGATGCAGTATAACAAAATTTTTCCCATTTAAAAATTTATATTGATTTTCTTTTAATTTTTCTAAAACCAACAAATCACCCAACTGTTTGTGTTCAAAATAATAATTTTCTCTTGTAAAAAATTCATCTAAATTTTCAGAACTTATATCACTAAGTTCACTAATGGTTTGTGAACTATAATAAAAAGTTTTAAATCCTGCTTTCTTGGCTAAATATACAAGATGTGTTTTCTCATTTAAAATATGCTTAATATTGTCTGGTTTATAAGCAATATTTAATAAGCTTGGTACAGCCACGCGAGTCAAAACAGCACTTGAAATTGCTCTTTTTGCCACAAAATTTTTATCATTTTTTGCCCATTCACTAAGCAAAGGATTTGTATTTCTTTCATAGCCTAAAAGTCCTATACGATTTGCATTAGTGCTTTCACCTAAAATTAAAACAACATTACGATCTGCTACGTTTTTATAATCATAAGTGTATTCAGGATAATCTGGTATAGGCGCTTGAGGCATGCGTAAATATAAGAAAAAATAACCGCTAAAAGTTCTTAAAGTGTTATATAAAGAAATACTATCATTTTTGGGAGAAAAATTAACAAGCCTATCGGTTTTATAAACTGCCTTATAAGGCAAGATACTTAAAGCAAAAATCGCCAAAACTGTGGCAATAAAATTAGTTCTTCTTGAAATTTTAAAATAAAAAATACTTAAAATAACATAAGTAAGAACTATTATAACTATATGAATTAAGCCTTTAAATAATACCCCCCCCCCGCTAAAGCCGTTTTAGCCACTTCTCCAAATTCAATAAACATTAAATGCAAAGAAAAGATATTTAAGGGTTTATTAAAATAATATAAATGCGAAAATTGGATACACTCCATCAGGGCAAAAAGTCCAAAGACGCAAACTATAAAAATCCTAGGACGTACCAAAGGAAAAATTAAAGCTGCCGCACCTAAAGCTAAAACACTATTCAACTCAAAACGAAATATATAGTCATTATAGAGTGAAAATAAAAATCCAGGTAAAATAAAAGCTATAAAAGTTATAGCTGCTAAAAAAAGATAACTTCTAAAAAAGATTTTCATATATTCCTTTCATTAAAAAGTTCAAAAATTTAGATTATAGCTAAATAATAATAAATTTTAATTAAGCCAAAATTTACAAGCTTTTAGCTACCTTTATTAAAAAATAAATGTTTAAGGAAAAATCTTGAAAATACTTTTCTCCCCTAGTGAAAGCAAAAATGCAAATTGCGTAAAAAATCCCATCAATGAAAACTCATTTATATTTAAAGAATTATTTCCTTATAGAATGGAAGCTTTAAAGCATTATGAAGAATTTATCAAAAACGCAAGTTTACAGAATTTACAAGAACTTTTTGGCATTAAAAACGAAAATGAAATTGATAAATTTAAACACGACTTAAAACAAGCTCCCACCCAAGAAGCTATAATGCTTTACACTGGGGTAAGTTATGAATATCTTAATTTTAAAGCCTTAGATAAAAAAAGCCAAGCTTATATTTTAGAAAACACACTTATATTTTCTAATCTTTTTGGCGTTGTAAGAGCTAATGATACCCTACCCTTTTATAAATTCAAGCAAGGGGCTAAAATAGGAAATTTTACCATAGAGAAATTTTATAAAGAACATTTTAGTAAAGCCTTAGATGAGTACTTAGAAAATGAAGAAATACTTGATCTTAGAGCGGGATTTTATGATAAATTCTACACCCCAAAAAAGAAATTTTATACTTATAAATTTGTAAAAAATGGTAAAGTCATCAGTCATTTTGCTAAAGCTTATAGGGGAATTTTACTCTCCATAAGTGCAAAAAACCAAGTAAAAAACAATAAAGAGCTTTTAGCAAACCTTCCTTCAAACCTAAAACTCAAAGAAATTCAAATCAAAGGTTTAAAGGAAGAAATTGTGCTTGAAATTCTAGATTAGTTTTTATTTTAAGTATTTTAAAGCTAGCTTCGCATAATAACTTGCAGCCCTAGCTAAAAGCTTATCATTAAAAACATAACTAGAATTATGTAAATAAATGTCGTTTTCATTTTCTAAAAAAGCATAGGCACATTTTTTCATTTCGCAAAAAAATCCAAAATCCTCACTTGCCATTAAAGGACGATGATTAAATTCACAATTTTTTTCGCCAAATAATTCTTTTGCAACCTCACTAGCAAAATCCACAGCTTCATCGTTGTTCATAGTCACTGGTGCAACAACATTTTTATTGATTTTAATCTCTATATCATTAGCCTGTGCAATACCTTTACAAATTTTATAAATTTTTTCTTCAGTTAGTTTTCTAGTTTCATTATCTAATGCTCTAACACTCATTTTAATCGTTGCAATATCTGGAATGATATTAAAAGCATGCCCTGCATTAAAAGCTCCTATGCTTATAACTGCTGAATTTTGAGGATCAACATTGCGAGATACTATACTTTGCAAAGCCACCACAAGTAAAGAAGCAGCATAAATAGGATCTTTTGCCTTTTCTGGAGCACTTCCATGACCACCTCTTCCAATAACTTCAATGCTATAACTATCCGAAGAAGCCATCATCGCACCTTTTTTAAGATAAAATTTCTTATCGCTACCAAAAGGCATATTGTGCCATCCAAAAACATAATCACTATCAAATTTTTCAAACAATCCATCTTCTATCATTGCCTTAGCACCACCCAAACCCTCTTCAGCAGGTTGAAAATAAAGATTTAGAGTGCCATTAAAATTCTGATTTGCTAAATACTTTGCAGCAAGCAATAAAGAAGTAGTATGTCCATCATGACCGCAAGCATGCATTACATTTTCTTTTTTGCTTTTATAAGGCAAATTTGTGCATTCTTGTAAAGGCAAAGCATCCATATCTGCACGAAGTCCTATTTTTTTATCGTTATTTCCCTTTTTTAAAACCCCCACAACACCTGTTTTTCCTATTTCTTCATAAACCTCATAACCAAATTCTTTTAATTTTTGCGCCACTAATTTTGCAGTACATAATTCATCAAAACCAAGCTCAGGATTTTCATGAATTTGATGACGAATTTTTTCAAATTCGCCTTGTAAGTCTAGTATTTCTGGAATTAAATTCATTCTATTTTTCTCCTTGTATAAAATTTTCTCTTCTAGGTAAAACAAATTGTGCTAAGATCGCTGAAATAAAAATCAAAGCAAAAATATAAACAAAACCCAAAGTAAAACTATGGGTTTTATCAACACTCCAAGATACTACCCATAGGTTAAATGATAGTATAACAAAGGTAATACTCCAAAAAGCACTCATAATATAAGCAGTTTGATTTGGATTAGAATTTTTTAATTCTGAAGGTAGATTAAAGAAAAATGGAAACCACATAGAATAAAAAATGCCTGATAACACAGCAAAAATCTGTATCAATACTAAATTTTGTAAAAACAACATACAAAATCCGCATATAAAAATACACGCTCCTCCAGACAATAGCATTATTTTAAAAGAAATATTTTTTCTTTTAAAAAATAATCCAAGATAAGGACCAAAAATAATAGCAAAATTAGCCAAGGCTGGAATTTCTTTTTTAGCAAAATCAGCTAATTCTTTACTAAAACCCGCATATTGCGCATAAAAAGTTGGTAAAAAAGTAAAAAGAGAATTTAAAAATAAAATAGGCCCTATGTAAAAAATAATCATACCCCAAGTAACACGAGATTTTAGAGCATAAATAAGATCTTTTGCATTATTCTTTTTTTCTTCTTTTTTATTCTCATCTTTACCTACAAAAAGCCACAAAATCAATAAAATCAAATTAATCCAAGCATAAAATGATAAAGAATCTCTCCAATTTCCAAAATAATTTGAGATACTTTCAGCTAAAACAAGTCCTAGGGTAATGCCTACCAAATTTGAAGTCATATTAAAACTAATTACAAAATGTAAAGCTTTTTTTTCAAACCATTGTTGTGCAATAGGCACTAAACAAACTAAAGCACAAGCTGAACCAAGCCCTGTTAAAAATCTTATAATCAAAATACCACTATAACTATCTACAAAACTTAAAAAGATACCCGAACTCATTAAAATACAGCCTAAAAAATATCCCTTTTTTAATCCGAATTTATAAACCAAAAAAGCAGTAAATGAAGCACCAAAAATTTTCGCAACTACTATCATACTAGTGATTAAAGTAGCTTGCTGAGTATTTAGAGCAAGATCATTTGAAATCAAGGGCATTAAAGACCCTGTTGCTGCCCAAGAGATACTAAAAACAGCATAAACACTAAAAATAATAAATTCAACCCCAATGCGTCTAAAATGAAATAAAAGTGATTTTTCCATATTAAAATCCTTTTTGGATATTTATTAAAATATAACATAAAAAAATGAGATATTTATTATCTTTGATTATTTTTTTAATTTAATTATTTTTTTATATATTTTTTTGTTACTTTTTGAAAATTTATATATAAGTTTAAAGATAAAAAAACTAAAATACAAAATAAAAACCCATAAAAGTTTTTTGAAGTATTTAAATGATATATTTCAAAATCTAGTTTTAAAAAGGAAAAATATGGAATTTTTAGCATTTATTTTTTTGATTATTATATTTTTATTTGTAGTCTTTATCATCGTTACTCGCTATGAAAAAAAGATAAAATTACTCAACCAAAACATACAAAATATGAAAGAAGATATAGCCGATCTTAAAGAAACAACTCAAAAAAATCGCTCTTTAATTGAAAAAAATCGCTCTAATATAGAAAATATAATAAAATAAAACTAAGAAAGATTTGCGACAAGTTTATAGTGCTTTTTCTGATTTATCATTAAAGTAAAAATTTTTTCACTTGAATTTTCGCTTTTATTTTTATAAATCATGCTTTTTAAAAACGGAAAAAGCATCGTACTAGAAGTTTTACCTTGTAAAATAATATGCATAGAACCTTTTAAAATTCCATACTTATAGCTCATACCGCTTGGAAATATATCAAGATTAAAACTTAAACTATCTTCATTACTATCATAATTTAAAATTTCAATTTTAACAAAGCTAATTTCTTGATCTTCTTGAGATAAATTTTTAAAAATTTCAAGTTTTTCATGTTTTTTGATAACAACAACTTCTTGCTTGCTTTCTTTAAAATCAGAAAGAAAATTTTCATTTTTAAAAATTCTTGAAAAAAATTTTAAATTTTTAAATTGCATACTTATTTGTTTTGTGTTTTCATGTATTATTTTTTCAGATTTTAAGATGTCATGTTTTATATTATCTTCTTGGTTTTGATTATCTTTGTTTGATTTCATGTCAAAATCTTCAACGATAATCATATCTTCACTATTACAAATATTAAAATGTTTTACAATTTCTTCAAAAGTAAAACTGTCATCACTAAATTCCAAAAGCTCTATATTTGAAGTGATAAAATCAACACCATCTCGTTCTTCAATCTTATCTTTAATCACAAAAGCATCAACACAAAAGCACGATCTTTGAATTTCATATTCAGAACTTTTGCCTTTAAATACTATCTTCATCATCACAAAGCTTTTGCTATAAGCTCTAAAGAACTAGCAAAAACAACCTTACTTGAATTTTGTTCTAATGCATTTGAAATTTGCATTCTACAAGCTGAACACTCGGCACTTACCACACTAGCCTTACTTTCATCGATCATTTGTGCTTTTTTAAGCCCTACACTTAAGGCTTTATCATAATAATCCGTTTGCATACTCACCCCGCCAAAACCGCAACAAGTATTAGAATTACTCATTTCCACAAAATGATAATTTGTTTTTAAAAGTTCTCTTGGCTCTTTAAAAACCCCTTGCATTTTTCTTGCATGGCAAGGATCGTGATAAGTAATGCTATAATTAAATTTATTTTTTGTTTTTAAAATTTCTTCCAAAGAAGTAAATTTATAAAAATACTCGCTAGCCATATATATCTTAGATGACACACATTTTGCGCGTTTTGCCCAGTCTAAATCATTTTGCATTATAAAAAAATGTTCATAATCTATCTTTAACATAGCCGAACAAGTGGCCTCAGGAACTATAATAGCATCTAATTTTTCTAATTTTTTTTCAAAATACTCAATATTTTTTTTAGCCAAAACTTCAACACTTTTAAAATCACCCGTAAAAAATTGCGGCGCTCCACAACACACTTGTTCTTTCATCAAATCCACATTGATTTTTAATTCCCTAGTGATTTTAAGCACTGCATTAGCCGTATCTATGTAAAAATAATTCGCCAAACAACCTACAAAAAAACCTATTGTTTTTTCTCCATCATTATTGATAAATTTTGGATTAGAATTTAAGAAACTTTTTTTATTAAAACTTGTAAGTAATCTTCCCTTTTTAACAAAAGGCATGGAAAATCTTGCCTTCATACCTGTATTTTCATTCTCATTTTGAATTTTAAACGCACAACTTTGAAACACATAGCCAAGCTTAGCTACCAAATCTAAAATTGTGCGTCTTCTTAAAAAGAAAAAAATAAGTTTTTTATACCAAGCTATACCAAATTTTTTAGCTATGTCATAACGAACTTCTTCTATGGCATTATCTACTCTTAATTTACTTGGACACACTTCAACACAATTGGTACATAAAAAACAAGATTCAAAAACTTTCTTAGCTTCTTTATCAAGTTCTAGAATTCCCTCTTTATAAGCAGATAAAAGATCTAAAAATCCTCTTGGACTGGTAATTTCATCGCGATTTTCTTCATGTATAGTACAAACAGGTATACATTTGCCACATTTAACACAAGCATCACTTATTTGACTAAATTTCATCTTACACCGTTTTTGAGAATACTTTTTTATCTTCACTAATGTTTTTCATATAAGCATCAAAACACATAGCAATATTTCTTATAAGCAAAACACCTGTTTCATTGACTTTGATAAAATTTTCATCAAAATTAATAAAATCTTTGTATTCTTCTAAAGCTTTTAAATCCTCTTTAAAATACTCCTGAAAATCAATGCAAAATTCTTTTTCTATTGACTTGATATCAAGCTTAAAATTTGCCATTAACTCCATAATCACTGCTTTTCTAAGCTCATCATCATCGCTTAAAGCTACGCCTCTTTCAAAAGGCAAAACTCCTCTATCTAATGCAGCCTCATAACTTGACATATCTTTAAAATTTTGCGCATAATGTCTTTGTCCTTCGCCTATACTTGTAAGCCCAACACCGACTAAATCAGCACCACCTTTAGTAGTATAACCTTGGAAATTTCTATGTAAAGTTCCATTTTCTAAAGCTTTAAAAAGCTCATCATTTTCTTTTGCAAAATGATCCATACCTATCATTTTATAGCCGTTTTTACTCAAAAAATTCTCACAAAATTCTAAAATTTCAAGTTTAACATCAGGACTTGGCAAGGTATTTTCATCAAATTTTCTCATATTTTTCTTAAGCCAAGGCACATGAGCGTAATTAAAAATCGCCAAACGATCAGGATTTAAAAGCATAACTTTTTCTAAAGTTTGTGTAAAGCTTTGTAAATTTTGATAAGGCAAACCATAAATTAAATCCATATTTACAGACTTTATGCCTTTACTTCTTACAAGATTTAAAGCATTTTGTGTTAATTCAAAAGGCTGGATGCGATGAATTTCTTTTTGAACTTTTTCATCAAAATCCTGCACTCCAAAGCTGATACGATTAAAGCCATTTTGTGTTAAAACTGTGGCTTGTTCGTCATTTAAAAAACGCGGATCGATCTCACAGCTAATCTCTGCATCTTTAGAAAAATTTCTAAAAATAGATCTGATTTTTAAAATCAAATTTTGAAGTTGTTTAGCACTAAAAAAAGTTGGAGTTCCGCCCCCAAAGTGCATTTGCACCACTTCTCTTTTAGTATCTAAAATAGTACTTAAAATATCAAGCTCTTTAAAAATATAAGTTAAATATCTTTCTTTACTCTCTTCTTTGGCTGTATAAATAACATTGCAACCACAAAAATAACAGGCACTCCTACAAAATGGTAAATGAAAATAAAGCGATAAAGATCTATCTTGCTTTTTTAAAATTTCTATATATTCTTCGTATTTGAAATTTGCATTAAACTCTACTGCTGTAGGATAAGAAGTGTAGCGTGGTCCTGCTTTAGAGTATTTTACAAAAGCTTTATAATCTCTCATTTTGGTTTACCCTTTCTATCATCGCTTGCATATCTACAAATAAATTTGGATGCTTTTGTTTGATTTTAGAAATTAATTTTTCAAGATCAATACTAACTTCCATGGTGCCATTTTGCGCCTTTTGCTTGATCTCATCCATAGCAACCGTCCAAACATCGTTAAAATCTACAGGAATTTGTTGATAAATCGCCTTTTCTAAACGCAATTCAAAATTCTCTTTTTGACTTTGTTTTAAACTTTCAAGTATATTCTTAAGACTTTGTAAAGAAAGCAAAGTGTGAATTTCATCGTTTTCATCAATCACAAACCAAGGCTCAGGAGAATCAAAACTTCCATTTTCAAGAACTAAACATTTTTCGTTTTCATTCTCGCTTTGCTTCATTTTAAAAATCGTTCTATCTTTTTTCTTTATTCCTAGATTTTGACTAAATTCATCAATGCGTTTTAAGCAAATGCTATACTTTTCTAGCTCTTTCATTCTCTTCCTCTCTGATTATCCAAAAAGCAAAGCAAGGCTTTTACCACATAAAGGCGATTTCTTGCTTCTTCAAAAATCACATCTGCATGTTTTTCAAAAATTTCTTCACTCACTTCATAACCCCTATAAGCAGGCAAACAATGAAGCAATATCGCGTCTTTATTGGCAACGCTCATAGCCTTCTCATCGATTATAAATCCTTCAAATTCTTTAATCTTGCGTTCTTTTTCATTCTCTTCACCCATAGAAACCCAAGTATCGGTGATGACTACATCTTTATCCTTTAAGGCTTCAAATTTATCATGACTTAAGGAAATTTTGGCTCCTGAAATCAAAGCCTGTTTCATAGCAAATTCCCAAATTTCAGGGCTAATTTTATAGTTTTTTGGTATAGCTATACTAAATTCAAAGCCCAAAATCGCAGCCGCAATAAGCCAAGAATTGCACATATTGTTACTATCTCCGATAAAAGCAACTTTTGCTATACCATTTTGCATCTTATTCCATTCTTTGATAGTAAGCAAATCTCCTAAAACCTGAGTAGGGTGATAAAGCTCGCTTAAAGCATTGATCACAGGGGCTTTAGAATATCTTGCAAATTCGAGTAAAGTTTCATGTTTATTGACTCTCATCATCACAAAATCAACCATCGCCCCTATCACCCTAGCTGTATCCTTTACAGGCTCGCCACGACTAAGTTGTAAATCATTGCTATTTAAAAATAAAGCCTTTCCGCCAAGCTCTGTTATGGCTAATTCAAAAGCCATTCTTGTTCTTGTAGAATTTTTCTCAAAAATCATTGCTAAAGTTTTATCTTGTAAAAGTTTTTTAGGCTCTTTTTTAAGCTCGCTAGCATGATTTACAAGGCTTAAAATTTCCTCCTTAGAAAAATCTCTTAAAGTTAAAAAATGTTTCATTTTTCTCCTTTTAACATTTTAGCTAATTCTTTGGCATGATAAGTGATGATAAGCTTTGCCCCTGCTCTTTTAAAAGCTATCATAGTTTCATATAAGATTTTTTCATAATCAATCACTCCCGCATTTTTAGCTGCCTTTAGCATAGCATATTCTCCGCTTACATTATAAACACACAAAGGCAAGTTAGAATAAAGGGATATTTCTTTAATTACATCAAGATAAGCAAGAGCGGGTTTTACCATTAAAATATCAGCTCCTTGTGCTTCATCTTCTAAGCTTTCTTCTAAAGCTTCTTTACCATTAGCAAAATCCATTTGATAGCTTTTTCTATCTCCATAACTTGGAGCTGACTCTGCTACATCTCGAAATGGCCCATAATAACTTGATGCAAATTTAGTAGAATACGCCATTATAGGCAAATTTTCAAAACCTTCCTTATCTAAAGCTTTACGCAAAGTAGTGATAATACCATCCATCATTCCACTAGGTGCTATCATATCTACCCCTGCTCTTGCGTGAACTAAGGCTTGTTTGGCTGAAATTTCTAAAGTGGCATCATTATCCACGCTTTTTGTTTTTGGATCGATAATCCCACAATGCCCGTGATCTGTATACTCACAAAAACAAAGATCGCTAATTACAAAAAGATCTGGAAAATTTTTCTTAATCTCTCTTATGCTTCTTGCAACAAGCCCTTCATCATCTAAAGCATCGCTTCCGCAACTATCTTTTTTCTCATTTTCTAAAACGCCAAAAAGTATAATAGCTTTAATACCTAAGTTGACTACATTTTGACACTCTTTTAAAATTTCATCTAAACTCATTTGAAACACATCGGGCATAGAAGAAATTTCTTTTTTTATCCCCGTTCCACTAACCACAAAAAGCGGATAAATCAAATCATTCACGCTTAAAGAATTTTCCCTTACCATAGATCTTAAGTTTTCATTAAGCCTTAATCTTCTAAATCTTTTAAACATTTTTTTGTCCTTTTTTTGCTAAAATCTTAACATAAATTTGATTATAGAGAGTAGTAAATGAAAATAAAAATTTCAGAAATTGCGAATTTACCTAGCAAATGGGGAAATTTCCAAATACAAAGTTTTAAAGAAAATGATAAAGAACATTTATGTATATTTAAAAATACTCCAAAAGACACACTCAATCTAAGAATTCATTCAGAGTGCTTAACAGGAGATGCTTTAGGAAGTTTAAAATGTGATTGTGGAGAACAGCTTGAATTTTCGTTAAAATATATAGACAAAAATGGCGGAATGGTGATTTATCTTAGACAAGAAGGAAGAGGTATAGGACTTTTTAACAAGGTTAATGCTTATGCTTTACAAGATAAAGGTTTTGATACGATTAAAGCAAATCATCAGCTTGGCTTTAAAGCCGATGAGAGAACTTATGAAATTGTAGAATTTATACTCAAACACTATGAAATTTCTAAGGTTAATTTACTCACAAATAATCCCGAGAAACTAGAGTCCATTAAGGAAAAAATCATCACACGCATACCGATTTTAATAGAACCTAACCGTTTTAATGTAGAATATTTAAACATAAAACAAACTCAAATGGGACATCTTAAATAAATGATTTTTAAAGATTATGATTTTTTACAACACTACGATTTAAAAAACTTTAAAGAAAAGGTAAAAATTTATAAAGAATTATTATCTAAATTTAACCGCATTCACAATCTTACTCATTTAAAAAATATAGATGAAAATATCTTTGATAGTATTAAAATTTTAGATTTTTATGATTTTTCTAAAGCAAAAAATATTGCCGATATAGGAAGTGGTGCAGGATTTCCAGCTGTATTTTTAGCCTTTTTACTGCAAAGCAATTTTCATCTTTTCGAACCCAATCCCAAAAAAGCTGCCTTTTTGCGGACACTAAAAATAGAATGCGAACTTTCAAATTTACATATTTACAAAGAAAAAGTTCAAGAGTGTAAAAATACCTTTAAAGCCGATATCATCACTTCAAGAGCCTTAATGGATGTCAAGCCTTTGCTTGAAATTTGCAAAAATCTAAAAGATGAAAATACAATTTTTATTTTATGGAAAGGCAGTGAAATTTATCAAGAACTTGAAAATATAAAAAATTATGAAATTTTTGAAAATAATTTAAGAAAATACTGTATTTTAAAGTAGCCCTAAGGCTACTTTTTATTCTGCTAAATCAGCATTAAAACTGATATCAACCAAAGGCCAAGAGATTCCACCATGTCCTGGAGCAGCATCACTTAATGCTTTTAATGCTTTAGAACCATTTTTAAAAGTATGCAAATCAAGCTGCCCTTTAGCTTCAAATTTATTATCTTTGATAGTATAAGTTAAAGGTACAATAGTACTTTTTTTATCCATGGTAATTTTTGCTGAAATAACGCCTTTGTTTTCACCTACAATCACATCTTGGAAAACAACTTTAATATCTGCATTTCCCAATAAAGCAGGAAAAAACACTTTTGTGATATTATTGGTTATAACATCATTGCCTTCACCCATAAAAGCATTACTTGGCTTTATAGTAGCTTTAGCTCCTTTAAGATAACTTGCAAAATCCTTTGTATTTTTAGAAAATTTATATTCTACATTCTTAAATTCACCTTCTACTCCTACCATATCCTTAGTTTTATACCCTTCAAAAGATATTTTTAAACTATCTTCTTTAAAAGATACGGCACTTAAAGCAGATGCTAATAAACAAGAACTTAAAATACTTAAAACAATTTTTTTCATTTTAACTCCTTCAAAATGAGATTTTATTAAACAAAAACAATTATATTATCACTTGATTAATAAAAATAAATTTTTTCAAAAAATAATTGTTATTACCAAAGTATATCTTTAAAAGTTAAAGTTAAAAAATATCCTCCAAAAATCAAAACAAGCCCTAAAACAAAAGCCAAACCAAATACTCTAGAGCCACTCTTTAAAAATTTTTTAAAGTCAATTTGTAAACCTAAAGCTGCCATAGCAAAAACAATACATAAAGTACAAAGTGTTTTACCTAAAGAAATAATATCACTCGTAGCAATACCTAAAATATTTTCTTTACTTGCTAGATAAGTATTTAAAACTATCATACCTAAAAATGCAAAAGCAAAATAAGGGATAGTGATACTTTTTGCAGTTTTTCCACTGCTTGAATGCTGATTTTTAGCAAAAAAATAAGTCACTATAAGCAAAAAAGGCACAAGTAAAATCACTCTCATCATTTTTATAATCACTGCAACATTAGAAGCACCTTGCTCAAATCCTGCCATATCTTTTGCCATTTCAGCGGCACCTGCAACATTTGCCACTTCATGCAAAGTAGCCCCCATAAAAACCCCCATAGCATTTTGATCAAAAAAAGGAAAAAGATTTAAAGAAAAAGCTATAGGATACAAAAACATAAACACAAGTCCAAAAATCACCACCGTACCTACAGCTAAAATTCCTTTAAAAGGATCACTTTTTAAACTTGACTCCAACGCTAAAACTGCTGCCGCACCGCAAATCGCACTTCCGGCTCCAACAAGCATAGAAGTTTCTTTATCGAGTTTAAAAATTTTCATCCCTACAAATAAAGCAATAATAAAAACAAAAAATATCACTATAGCAGAAAGTAAAAACCCTTTCAACCCTACACTTAAAAGCTCAGTTAAAGTAATATTAAAACCATATAAAACAATACCGAGTCTTAAAAGCTTTTTTGCACTAAAATGCACTCCAGCTTGAAAATGATGTTGGTATTTAAAAAACCAAGGAGAGAGCAACACTCCTATGATGATAGCAAAAGCAGTCGCTGCCAAATGAGTAGTATCTTTGATACTTTGAACACTAGAAAAATACATAGCAAAAATCACTATACAAGCAGTAAAAAGCAAACCCTTAAAATTTGAACGCACTATAGCCATGCTATGTGCTAAAAAACTTGTTTTCATTTATTTTCCTTTTTCTAAATTTTGTGTTATTATATTTTTTTTATTAAAATTATAAAAATATATTATTTTAATTTTTATAATAATTTTTTTTTATTAAATAAAGGAATCACTCATGAAAATCAAAGATATGGAAATATTTTTAGATCTTTTAAACACTCAAAGTCCAACTCATACAGCCAACAATTTTTCCATAACTCAACCTAATGTTTCAATAGTAATTAAAAATTTAGAAAATAAATTTGATGGCATTTTATTTGAAAGACTTGGAAAAAAACTCTTACCTACACCAAAAGCTTTAGAACTAGGAAAAAATTGGTTAAAAATTATACAAGCCTACTACCAAAGCTTAGAAAAATTAAACGACGAAAGCATGCTCTTAGGGGAAATAAAAATAGCCTCAACTCAAAGCATTTCTGAACATTTTTTAGCTCCTATTTTATTTGATTTTAAAGCAGAATTTAAAAACATAGAAATTCACTCTCAAACGCAGAATTCAAAAGAATGTTTAAATTTGCTAAAAAACGGAAATATAGAATTTGCAATCATTGAAGCAGAACTTGATCCAGCTTTAGTGGAGTATGAAAATTTAGAAATAAATTTTTGGCAAGATGATGAACTTATAGTAGCCACAAGTGATAAAAAACTCAATGAAAAAGAATTTTATATCGATGAACTTTTAGAACAAAAGTGGATTTTAAGAGAAGTAGGCTCAGGCTTAAGGGATAAATTTTTAAATGAAATTGGTGCAAGCTCAAAAAAGCTTAATATTTTTCTTGAGCTTGATAGAATGGCTGCGATTAAAGAACTTGTTTTACAAAAAAAAGCAATCTCTATTTTTTCCAAAAAAAGCATAGAAAAAGAATTAAAAAATTCAACACTTTATGAAATCAAGTTAAAAAATATCAACCTAAAGCGTAAATTTTATACCTTAAAAAGAAAAAATTATAATTTTAACAGAGCTTTAGAAAAATTTGAAAAAATATTTAAATCATAAGCATAATAACCGATTTATATAGAAAGTTAAGCAATTTTTAGATAAAATCTAAAGCTTATATAAATTTCAAGGATAATCAATGAACGCCAAAACTCAAGAAGCTGAATTAGAAGAATTATTTCAAGAAAATGCAAAAGATTATATCACATATGAAAAATTGGTAAAATATCTTACAAAACAACCAAGTGCATCAACCGCTAAAAAAGTGCAAGCATTAGTGAAAAAACACAAAGTGCAACTTTTTTCAGCAGCTGAAATTGCACAAATGAAAAACATAGAAGATGCAAAAAGACTTCAAGAAGAAAAACAAAAACTCCAAGATACAAGCCTTGAGAACGAATTTGATTTAGCCAATGAAAACGATTTATTAGAATGGAGCAGATCAGACTCTCCTGTTCGTATGTATTTAAGAGAAATGGGGCAAATTGCTTTATTAAACAAAGATGAAGAAATTGAAATTTCTAAAAAAATAGAACTTGGTGAAGATATTATCATTGATGCTTTTTGTTCTGTACCTTATTTGATAGATTTTATTTTAGATTATAAAGAACCTTTAATAAACAGAGAAAGAAGAGTAAAAGAATTATTTAAAAGCTTTGACGATGAAGAAAAAAATGATGATAAACTTGATGAACTTGATATAGACGAAGATGAAGAAAACGAAACAGAATTAGAAACAGATGAAGAAAATACTAAAAAAAACAGCAAAAAAGAAGATGAAAGAACTTTAAAAGTTATAGAAAAATTTAAAGCTCTAGAAAAAGCTAAAAAAGATTGGCTAAAAACATCCAAAGACAAGGAAAGTGGAGATGAGCTTTTAGATAAATTAAGCATTGCATTCAAAAAAAATATTTTAAAAGAAAAATTAATGGATCTAGGCCCTACTTCAAAACTTATTAGTGAAATCGTAAAATCAATGGAAACTGCACTAAAAAGTGATGAAGAATTTGACAAAGAACTTAAGCGTTTAGAATACCGCTTACCTATGTTTTCTGATGAACTTAAAAAACGCCATGCAGATATTTTAAAAGATATTACAAAATTGAGCAAAGAAGAAATCACAGAGCGAGCTTTAGAAACAACCATGGTAAGCACTTATATGGAAATTAAAAAACTATTTCAAACTAAAGAAGCTAGTGAAAAAAGCTTTGATCTTGAAAAATCACGTTTAAAAGAAATTTTAGAGCAAATTAAACGCGGTAAAAAAATCTCTGATGAAGCAAAAGGAAGAATGGCAAAATCAAACTTGCGTCTTGTTGTAAGCATAGCTAAACGCTACACAAATCGTGGTCTACCTTTCTTAGATCTTATTCAAGAAGGAAATATAGGTTTAATGAAAGCTGTGGATAAGTTTGAATACAAAAGGGGTTATAAATTTTCCACTTATGCAACTTGGTGGATCAGACAAGCTATTTCAAGGGCTATAGCTGACCAAGCAAGAACCATAAGAATTCCAATCCACATGATAGAAACCATCAATCAAATTAACAAAATTATCCGCGAACATCTACAAAAAGATGGAAAAGAACCTGATGTCAGTGTTATAGCTAAAGAAGTAGGTTTAAGCGTAGATAAGGTTAAACAAGTTATTAAAATCACAAAAGAACCAATTTCTCTTGAAGCTCCAATAGGAAATGAAGATGATGGTAAATTTGGAGATTTTGTTGAAGATAGAAATTCACTTTCTCCAATGGATCATATCTTAAAGGATGATTTAAAAGAACAAATTGATGAAGTTTTAGATCAATTAAACGATAGAGAAAAAGCGGTAATTCGTATGCGTTTTGGTTTAATGGATGATGAAAGTGATAGAACTTTAGAGGAAATTGGAAAAGAGCTTAATGTCACTCGAGAAAGAGTGAGACAAATAGAAAGTTCAGCTATAAAAAAACTCAAACACCCTAAAGTAGGAAGAAAACTAAAAAATTATATTGAAGGTTGGAAGTAAGAGTCAATCTCTTGCTAAAAACCCAAATCTTTTTCTTCTTTTAACTTGCGCACATGTTCAAAAAAAACTAATTTTCCGCTATGTTTTTTTAAATTTTTAAATTCCTTAATATCAAATTCTAAACACAAGATAGAAGAAGTTGGAAAAGAAGCTAAACATAGCGAGCTTAATAACTCTCCAAGCTCCATTAAACCAGGATTATGACCCACTAAAAATACTTCGTTAAACTCATCATCAATATCTTGCAGAATTTTTAGCAAATTTTCAACATTACAAAGATACAATCTTTCATCAAAACAAATTTTATTTTTATCAAAATTATAAAATTTGGCTATTTTTTTCGCTGTTTTAGCGGTTCTAACAGCAGGACTTGATAGCACCAAATCAGGATGAATTTCATGTAAGGCAAGATTTTTAAAAAGTTTTTTTAAATCTTCCTTTCCACTCTTAGTAAGTTTTCTTTCAAAATCATCGATATCTCCTCTCTTACTTGCTTTTGCATGTCTTATAATATAAATTTTTTTCATTTTACCTCTTTTATTTTAGCTAAAATATAACCACACATAAACCCGAAAATATGACCATACCAAGCAACATTTACCCCCATAAGCAATGGCGCAAAACTCATAAGTAAAATTGCCACTATAAGTCCTTTTGTGCTATTTTTATCAAGAACAGCATAAAAGCCCATTAAAACACAAATTGCACCACTAGCGCCTATGACATTTATATTTTCTCCGAAATATTTAAAATCAAAATACACATAAAAAACACTTAAAAGTGAACACAACAATCCGCCAATAAAATAAATAAAAATAAAACGCAAAGCACCTAAATAAGTTTCTAATATACGCCCAAATTGAAACAAAACTATCATATTTAATATAAGATGAGTTAAATTTCCATGTAAAAACATTGAACTTAAAAGTTGCCAATAAGCTCCATTAAAAAATAAAATATTCAAACCAAGGATATTATAATAATCATAAGAAATCAAAAAATAACATAAAATATTTAAAAAAATTAAAAAAATTGTAAGCAAAGTATAAAACCTTTATTTTTTATAATATTGTCTTAAAATTCACATAAAATTCACATAAATTCTTTACAATTTTACTAAAAAATAATTAGGAAAAATATTGAAAATTAAATTTTTAAGTATTATTACTATTTTAAGTTTATCTTTAAATGCTGATATAATAATTTCTGCTGATAATTTGCCAAGTGTTTCTAAAGAATTTTTACAACATAATTTCAAAGCACCCATAGGGATCGTACAAAAAGACAAAAATTCCTATGAAGTCTATCTTAGCGATGGGACAGAACTTGAATTTGACATAGATGGAGCTTGGAAGGAAATTGAAAATAAAGCCTTTCCTTTTGATCTAGATTTTTTACCTCAAAATTTAGCCAATATCATTAAAAACGAATTTCCAAATATAAAAGCTAGAGAAATCGAAAGAAAAATCAATCATTACAAGATTAAACTTGATAACGATGTAAAAATTCTTATAGATTTTAATGGAACTATCTTGCACAAAGAAATTGATGATTAAAATATAATCAAACCTGCATTATATTTTTAACATCATCATGTTCTATCTTTTCTTTTTCAAGCAAAAGCTCTGATAATTTTAAAATTTTATCCTTCATAGAATTTAAAAATTCATCCATTTCTTTTTTTTGTTCATTTAAATTTGGCTCTTCTAACATATCAAAACTCAACATATAATCAAGCAATTCTTTAATCTTTAAAAAATCATCTTGCGAGTTAGTATAACTTTCATTATAAATCAATCTCATAGCTCTAGAACCAGCCAAATAAACTTTTATACGATTGATAAGCTCTGATTTTGATCTTATATTATGCTCATATTCTTTAAAACGATCTTCAATGAGAGTGATTTTTTCAAATCCTATGTCAAAATAATACGCACTCAAAGCTTTTGCAGCCTGATAAGTGGCTTGAATTTTCTTCTCTTCATCATTAAAACTTAAAATCTTTTTCTTGCCTAAAAGAACTTTATTTAATACAGCATAAAAATCACTTTCCTCGACTAAAGCACTATTTCTTCTTAAAGCATTAATTGCTGCTTCATTGACCAAAGTTTCAAGCCCTGCTCCACTAAAACCTACGCTTGCTTTGGCGATTTTATTTAAATTGACATTATTGTTTTTATCTTTCATATAAATTTCTAAAATTTTAAGTCTATCCTTAAAATCAGGCAAAGATAAAAAAATTCTCCTATCAAAACGCCCAGAACGCAATAAAGCAGGATCCATAAGTTCGATTTTATTTGTCGCAGCTATAACTATAACCCCACTATTATCCTCAAAACCATCCATTTGAGTTAAAAGTTGATTTAAAGTGCTATCTCTTTCAACATTTGACATTTCTCCTCTTGCCTTACCTACAGCATCTATTTCATCGATAAAAACTATACTAGGAGCCATCATTTTAGCTTTTGAAAAAAGCTCTCTAACTCTTTTTGCACCCATACCTACATAAATTTCAACAAAACTTGAACCGCTTTGATAAAAAAATGGCACCCCTGCTTCTCCTGCAACTGCTTTTGCTATCAATGTTTTTCCTACACCAGGTGGGCCTACCATTAAAACACCTTTTGGCATTTTTACACCAAATTCTTTATATTTTTTAGGATTTTGTAAAAAATCTACAAGTTCGCTTAGTTCCATTTTAACTTCATCAACACCTGCTACATCATTAAAAGTAATATCTGAAATCACAGGTTTTATATGAGAACTTTCTAAATTAATATTTGAATTTTGAGCTTGAATGTGATTCTTATTTGATATAGGATATTTAGCCAATTCTTTTTTACGGGCAAAATAACCAAGACTTATAAAAAGTGCGATAATAAAAACAAGTAAAATAAAAAACACCCAAAGCGTGTTATCTTTTTTAACCTCTATAGGAACTTTTGCTAAAAGTGTTTTTATATCTATGCCATCTTTTATAATTACGTAATTTTCACCTTCTGCCTTAAGCCAAATTTCGTCTTTATCAATCACAGCTTTTTGGATTAAATTTTGGCTTAATAGACTTTGATAAAGATTTTCATCTATATATTTAGGTTCATTTTTAAAATATAAAATTCCCAAAAGCATACATAAAACCATAAAAGATGCTAAAATTATCTTTTTATTTTTCATTATCTAGCCTTTTAAAATTGCAAAGTTAGACTTTTCTTGCACTTCATATTCAGATATAACAATCCATTCTTTAGCTATATCTTTATCACTTTTAATTTTGATCTTGTTAAAAAACTGATCATAACCCTCAAAAAAACCATCTTTTTGATTTTCTATCAAAACTTCAAGTGAAACTTGATTTTTTTTCCTAAATTCATAATTATTTTTTTCTACTATGGATTTTAAAGTGTTTAGCCTTTCTTTAGCTAAAGTTCCATTTATCACATCCTTCATGGTAGCAGAATGCGTGTTGTTTCTAGGACTAAAAATAAAAGCATGAATATGAGTGAGTGGAAATTCTTTAAATTTTTTCAAAGCTTCTTGCCATAGCTCTTCACTCTCACCTGGATGAGCTACTATAAAATCCGTCCCTAAAGCATATCCTTTGCTTGCTATAGTATTAAAAAGCTTTAAATCATTATCCGTATGCGATCTTCTTCGCATTATACGAAGCATTTTTTCACTTGTATGCTGCAATGCAATATGTAAATGCCTTTCAAGCCAAGTTTCATCTAAAATTTCTAAAAAACTCTCATCAATTTGTGCGGGTTCTAAACTACCTAACCTTATGCGTTTTATACCTGAAATTTGTCCCATTTTCCGCAAAAGCTTGCCTAAACTTGTGCCATTTTTAAGCCCATATGAACCTATATTAGTCCCTGTTAAAACAATTTCACTATAACCATTAGCTCCCAAAATTTCAACCTGTTTTAAAAGAGCTTTTTCATCCACACTTCTTGATTTTCCCCTCACGCTAGGGATAATACAATAAGAACAAGCAAAATCACAACCTTCTTGAATTTTCACAAAAGCTTTGGTATGATTTTCATATTCACAAACTATATCTTTATCAATAAAATTTAAATTTCCAAGTTCATAAAAACTTGTCTTTGCTCCTAAAAATTCATTGATTTTATCTTTATTTGACGCTCCAAGCACTCCAAAAACTTGCTTTTTATCTAAAAGCTCCTTACCTTTGCTTACAGCACCACAACCTGTAAGTATAACTTTAATGCCTTTTTTTTGCATGGTATTTACATAAGACTTTATCCCGCTATCAGCTCCATTTGTAACCGTGCAAGAATTTACAACGATAATTTGTGCTTTATTCTCATCATTTATAATCTCATAATCTTTTACATAACTTTTTAAAAGCTCTGTATCATAAATATTTGTGCGACACCCAAAGGTTTTAAAAAAAACTTTTTCTTTCAATCTTTATTCCTTGCATGAAAATGCATATTTTCATGATGTTGTTCAAAATGATTTTGATTTAAATTTCCCAAATATAAATTTTGCGATGGATAAGCAATTTTTATATCTTTATGCTTATTAAATTCTTTTATAATCTCTTTGCTAATCGTACTTCTTAATACCAAAGCCGCATAAGCATTGGTCATATACCATGCAGAAATTCGCATTCCCCAATGTTCAAAAAACATAAAAAACCTTGGCTCCACTTTAGGATTTTTAATACTATATTCATGTTGTAAACGAGCTATATTTTTTCTAGCAAGCTCAGTATAACCTTTGGCATGGCGTGTAACAATATTTTCCACAATTTCTTGCGCCTTATCAAGATTACTATCAAAAGTAACACTTATATCAATGCCATCAAGCACGGTTTTCATACCATGATGAGTATAATTAGCAAGCAAATTTGTAAAAACATAGTTGTTAGGAATAAATATAATACGTCCGCTGCGACGATGTTTACTATAAGTTTCAAGCGTAAGCTCTTCATAAAGAGTAATGCGTAAAAAAGAAATATCTATAATATCTCCTATATAGGTAGTATCATTTTGAAAAACCTTTACACGATCTCCTACTCTAAAACTTCCACCAAAAATAATCACACACCATCCAAGCATAGACATAAACATATCTTTCATAGCAATAGCTAAGCCTGCAGAAGCAAAACCAAGTATAGTTACAAGATAAGTAATATTTTCTATATAAGCAAAGAGCAAAATAAGAAAAATAATATTTATATTAATAAAATTAATAATCTTCGTAGCGGTATAATATCTTTCACTATCTTTAATATATTTTTTAGCAATAAATTTCAACATAAAAGCTATAGCTATAACAATAACAATAGCAACAAGTATATTTACAGCCCTTAAGCTTTGAATTTTAATCTCAGCACTTACTCGAGAAAGCTCTTCATCAATTTTTTTCTCATAAACAGAATAAGAAACACTAGCAAAATTTAAAGCTTGCTCAAATTCTTCTAATTTTTTATCCGAAGCTTTTAAAGCTTCTATATTCTCAACACTTGGTTTAAGCTCAACCAATTCTTTAAGTTCTGAGTTTTTTTCTCTAATTTTATCTACTAAATTTTTAAAATCATTAAATTTAAATATATATTCTTCCTTTTCTCCTTTTAATTTCTTAATATGAGAAAAAGCTCCTATAATAGCCAAAGGATTAGTAAGCTTAGATAAAGTTTCTATATTATCAGGGGCGCTAAGACTTTGTGCAAAATTTAAATCTTTGTATTCTTTAAGCAAGCTCAATTGCTCTTCTAAATTTGCTATCTTGCGTTTAAGTTCTTCTTGTTGGTGAATATCGGAAGTCTTTTTTAAATTAAGATTTAAAATGATTAATTCATCATTTATATCTTGATATTTTATAAAATTTTCATAACGTATATTCCAAATACTAGCACTGATTACAGTATTTAAAGTATTAATTTTCTCATTTATATTATTAATAATAGTCCGATTTACATCACCAAAAGCAAAAACAACAAAAAAGGTTAAAATAATAATTTTTTTCATTGGAATTCTCTTAAAGTTGCAATTATATCTTCTTTAGAAATATCACCTTTTATCAAACCCTTACCCAAAGGACTAGCAAGAACAAAATTGATTTTTTTATTAGAGCTTTTTTTATCCATGAAAAAAGCTTCATAAAATTCATCTACATTGTTGATTTTATATGATATTGGTAAACTGAATTTAAGTAAAATATCTTTTATTTTTTGACTTTGCATTTTATCCAAAAGCCTTAAATTTAAAGCCAATTGATTTGCCATAACCATACCTATAGCCACCGCTTCTCCGTGTAAATAAAGCTTATAATCTGTAAAATTTTCTATAACATGAGCAAAAGTATGACCATAATTTAAAAGCATTCTAAGCCCTGATTCTTTTTCATCTTGTTCAACAACCCTTGATTTAAGTTCTATGCTTCTTGCTATAATTTGAGTAAAAATTTCATTCTCACAAGTAGCATTTAAGAAACTTTTTTCATCAATTTTTTCTATAAAATCAAGTATACTATCATCAAACATTGTTGCCATTTTAATAAATTCAGCCATGCCTGCAGCAAGTTCTCTAGAACTCAAAGTCTTTAAAAAAGAACTCTCACAATATACAGCTTTAGGTTGATAAAAAGTGCCAATAAGATTTTTACCAAAATTATTATTAACACCTGTTTTTCCACCTACTGCTGCATCAACGCAAGCTAAAAGTGTAGTAGGAATATTTATAAAATCAATACCTCTTTGATAAATACTAGCAGCAAATCCGCCCATATCACTAATCACGCCACCACCAAAACTTATAAGCACGCTTTTTCTATCCAATTTAGAATTAAACATTTGGTTTAAAATTTCTTCTATGGTGCTTAAATTTTTATATTCTTCACCATCTTTTACAGTAGCAATAAAAATTTCTTTTGCCTTAATTTTAGAAAGTAATGTTTTCAAATGAAGACCTGAAATCTTAGGATTTGAAAGTATAAAAACCTTACTATCAAATTCTAATTCTTCAAGTTCATCAATATAAACCTTATAAGCATTTTCTTTTAACTTAACTTCTACTTGCATTGAACTACTCTTTTTGTATTTATTCTATCACATTTAATTAATTATTTATTCTACTGGTATGAAAAGTTGATAATTTTGTCTCATTTTATAATAATGCCTATTTAAATTTGTACTTAAATTTCTGCCAAAATCTCTATTTAGTAATTCTTTTTGAAAACTCACAAATTGTAACAAATCTTCGCGATATTGTAAATTTAAAAGAGGGTTTTCATCATTTTTATTAATAATTTGTATATTTTTATCATAAAGCTTAGATAAACTTCTAAAATACTCCTCCATATCTGTAGTATTTTGAGAATTTGGATTATAATAATATAAAATAACTCCAAAATCAAGCTGTTTACTTAAATCAGTAATGACATTTGCATTGTTTTCAAGTTCACTCTCATCGGCACTTAAAATAATCGCTTCTTTAAGCTCATCAAAAGAAGCTTCACCCACCTTCATAATAGGAATTTTTAAATCAAAAAAAGCTTGTTTTTCTTTCTCAAAATTTTTTATATCAGTTACAACTAATCCTATATCATTATTTTGCAACCATGTGGAAATTTGTTTAAAATCCGTGTTGAAATAATCAAAAAACACACCTTCTTTATCCTCAGAAAGTTTTTTTAATTTTTCATACATTACCCCTAATTTAGGATTGATAACATGTATAAAAAATCTTTTTGCATTGCTTTTTTGAGTTAATTTTAAAGTAGTATCAAGCACTCTTTCTTGCATATTTTGATTCATATTTTTCATATCAATTAAAGCAAAAACATTACTTCCAAAAGGTATAGGAAATTGTCCTGCTTTGCCTCTTATATTATGAAAAATACTTTGTAAAACAACAGGATCTCCAACGATCAAAATGCTATCATTTGGCTCTAAAACAAAAGATGGTTTTACAAAATAAATCTTAGAATTTCTATAAACAAGGACTATACGCCACCTTTTTTGTTGTATTGAACTTATGTGCCTATAAGCAAAAATAGACCCTGCTGGAATTTTTACTTCCATAATCTCTCCAACCCCAAGTCCTATATATTGAGCTGTTAAAGCAATATCTGGTAAAAAATCCATAAATCTACGGCTTAAAGTCATTCTAGCATCAGCTAAATTTACATGAGTATCATTAACACTTAACCCCCAAAAATCCATTATTTCTATTTCTAAATTTGGATTTAAAGAACGCAAAGCCTCATAACTTTTTTTAGTTTCAAATTCATCTTGCATATAAATAAAAGCCTGTTTAAAATCTTTACTCATAATATTTTCAAGACGCGCTGTGCTTGTAGGATCAAAATAATGCAAGTCAATATACTCACTAGAAATATTTAAGTTATTTTTTTCACTATTTTGACACACTACTGTAAAAAAGTAACCTAAGCCTTTTTCAAAACAAAGCCTTTCTAAGAAATGCTTTGCTAAAATACCGTCTATTATAATTAAAATATTATTCATTTTAAACTCCAAAAAGGAAATTATAACAAATGGAATTTAAATTAAAGCATAAAGATGGAATGGCAAGGGTTTGTGAAATCACTACCGCACACAGCACTTTTTTAACCCCTGTTTTTATGCCTGTTGGCACAGTAGGAGCGGTTAAAAGTCTTGATGCTAATGATATAAAAAACGAGCTTGATGCAAAAATTATTTTAGCAAATACCTACCACATGTACTTGCGTCCAACTTCCAAAGTGGTAAAAGATTTTGGAGGTTTGCATGGTTTTACGAAATTTGATAGAAGTTTTTTAACCGATAGTGGTGGTTTTCAAGCTTTTTCTTTAAGTAAAAATTCCAAACATTTTAATGAAGGCATAGAATTTAAAAGTCACATCGATGGGAGTCGTCATCTTTTTACTCCAAAAAGTGTTTTAAATACTCAATATGATTTTAACTCTGATATTATGATGATTTTAGATGATTTAGTAGCTCTACCCGCAACCAAAGAAAGGGTTAAAATTTCTGTTGATCGTACTATATTTTGGGCAAAAGAGGCTATTGCTTATCATAAAAGTATGCAAAATAAAGGTATAGGTATAGGGCAAAATATTTTTGGTATTATCCAAGGTGGTACAAATTATGAAGAAAGAAAGCGTTGTGCTTTAAGTTTAAACGAAATGCCATTTGATGGTTTAGCTATAGGTGGGCTTAGCGTGGGCGAAGAAAACGCCTTGATGTATGAAACAGTACAAAACTTAAACCCTTATCTAGATGAAAATCGTCCAAGATATTTAATGGGTGTAGGAACGCCTGAAGATTTAGTAGAAAATGTTGAGCGAGGAGTAGATATGTTTGACTGCGTGATGCCAACTAGAAATGCAAGAAATGGAACATTTTTCACAAGTTTTGGAAAATTTAATATTAAAAAAGCAGAATTTATCAACGATCATGAAGCTATAGATCCTATTTGCTCATGTTATACTTGTCGTAATTTTTCAAGGGGTTATTTGAACCATCTTTTTAAAGCTAAAGAACTTACTTTTTTTCGCTTGGCAAGTTTGCACAATCTACATTATTATCTTGAACTTGCAAGAAAGATGCGTGAAGCAATTTTGAATAATTCTTTTACGCAATTTAAAAGAAATTTTTATCACTTAAGAGGCAAATAAAATGCTAGAACTACATGAAAATCTAAAAAAAATCCTGCAAGCAAAGAATTTAGAAACTTTCTATAGTGAAATTTATGGACAAAAAATTTTTGTTTACGTGGGATTAAATTTGGAAACTTGGCTTTTTAATGATGAAAAAATTTATAAACTTCAAGATGAAAAATTTAAGCTTTCTAGCATAGAAGAATTTTCAAATTTTATTAAATCCATTTTAGAAGATTTTAAAGTACAAAATACTCATTTTCAAAACCTTTTAGAACACAAAGAAGGTATTATCTTAAAAGGTGGTTTTGTTAAAAATTTTTACAAAAAATCCTTTGTGTTAAGACAAAAAATCAACAAAAATCTAAAGCAAATTAATCTTCTAAGCGAAGCTTTCAATCTTTTGCTTAGTGAACAAGCACAATACAAAAAACATTTAAAAATTTTAAATTTATCCATCAGCATCTTAAGTAAAAACACCAAAGAACATCTAACAAGAGTTGATACTCTTTATACATTAACAAGTGCAATTAAAAATGAAAAAATGAATAAAAGTATTTATCTTTTAAGTATACTTTCTTCTATTTTCTTACCTTTAAATTTGATCGTAGGATTTTTTGGAATGAATACTAATAATCTTTTTTTTAAAGATAGCCCTTATGGTACACTTTATATTTTTTCTTTGATTTGCTGTATTTTGATTGTGGGTTTTATATTTTATCATTCAAAAAAGACTAAAGAATTTGATTTAGATGAAGGTAAAAAAGCCAAAAAACAAACAAAATAAGCAAAATTTTGCTTATTTTAAGAATATTTATATATAATTTTAACTTATTTTTGCGCTCATAGCTCAGCTGGATAGAGCATTTGATTGCGGTTCAAAAGGCCAGAGGTTCGAATCCTCTTGAGCGCACCATATTATTTATCTTCTTTAATTTTTCTTTTAGCTAATCCCATATGCTCGTAAGCATCAATTTCTTTTTTGTAAGATCCAGAAATTTTCTTAAGTTCTTTATTTAAGTAACTGACTGTTTGTGCACTTGCATTAATATTTGCAGCCAAAGCAGAAACAAATTCTAGTTTCTTTTTTGTTGCTTCATCTAATTCTTTAGAAGTTTTTGAACCAAGTTTATGTGTCTGCACATAAAGTTTGGCAAGTTCTTTTAATTCAACATCTGTTAGCTTAACATCGGAAGCAGCAATTATCATTTTATCTAAGTCTGTATCAAATTTTTTAGTCTTTTCAGCTACATGCTGCTTTTGGCTAGTTTTTTGCTTTTTAACTGTTTTTTTGCCATCACTTGTAATAAGATAAGCAATTATGCCTAAAAACAATAAAAGCGCTAAAGCAGCACAAAAAATAACCAAAAAAATATGGCTCATTTAAAGTTTGCCCACAAAATTTCGATTCCTTCTTGCAAAAAGAGCTAAAACCACCATCAACGCAAATCCCCAATAAACATAATTAGGAATTTGAGCCGCTTCGCCTGCAGCGTAAGAATGAAGTCCTGTTAAAAAGTAATTTACTCCAAAATAAGTCATAATAATAACCCAATAAGCAAACATACTCCATAAAGCAAACACAAATTGATTGCAATATTTTGGAATCATTCTAAGATGCAAAATTGCTGCATAAACCAAAATGCTAACCAAAGCCCAAGTTTCCTTAGAATCCCAACTCCAATATCTCCCCCAACTTTCATTTGCCCAAATTGCACCTAAAAAATTTCCTACAGTAAGCAAACAAAGTCCAAAAATCATTGCCATTTCATTAATTCTTGTAGCCTCTGTAATATTTCTCAAAATATTAAGATTATATTTTCCATCTTTCTTAAGAAAACACATTAAGAACAGTGTAAAGATACCAAGTAAGGCACAAAGTCCTAAAAATCCATAACTAGCAGTAATAACAGATACATGAATACTAAGCCAATAAGAATTGAGCACAGGAACAAGATTTGTAATTTGCGGATTCATTTCGCTTAAATGTGCAACCATTAATACAACACCGGATAAAATAGAAGTTAATGACAAGGCTATAGGACTTTTTCTAGAGAAAAATATACCCGACAAAGACAATGCCCAAGCTATATACACCATACTTTCATAGCCATTACTCCATGGAGCATGACCTGATAAATAAGCACGAAGTCCAAGACCTAATGTATGAATTACAAAAGCTAAAACATTTAAAACATATACCACTTTAAATATAAAAGAGATTTTTAAATTCGGTATGACCATTTTAGAAAAAACAAGAATCAAAAGTAAAAAACCCGCAATTAAATATACAGGAGCGAGTTTAACGAAAATTTCAGCCTTATTAGAAAAAATTTCCATTTCAACCTTGGTTTTACTAGGCATGACTTTATATCCTATTTTTTCTTGATATTCTTTGATAAATTTCAAGCCTTCATCAGCTCTAGTCCAATTGCCATCTTTAAAAGCATTTTCCACGGCACTAAAATAATTCTGTATTAAAGCCCAAACAATATGCCCTTCATCCCCCTTAAGAGTAGTTACAGCAGAAAAAGGTGCAAGCCAAACATTATTTGGATTATTTTGAACAGGAATAAATTTAAATAATTCACCACTAAAAACTAAATTTACAACATTAGCTCTTTCATCTAGTTTTATAATTTCCTTATCAAAAACTCCTCTTGCATTTGGGTTTTTACGATTTGCATTTTCAACATATTTTTGAAGTTTATAGCGATTATTCTCATCAAAGAAATCTTTATAAGAAATATATTTAGCGCTAGGAATTTCTAAAATATTTGCAATAGCATCACGAACTGCTTGATTTTGTGGCATTAAAATAAAAGGTTCCATTTGCCATTTATTTACATCAACAAGCATGGAAAGCATAACAGCGTTAGAATTTTGACCCTTATAGCTATCGCTTTGATGAATTTTTTCTAAAATTTCTCTTGATAGCGTATCAAAAGGCACCATTCTTCCATCTGCTGATTTTTGAACTATTAAAGTAGCAAGAGCTTTAGCATGATTAGTATTTACCACAGGTAAGGTTGAATTTAAATCTTGAGCAAAAGTCTTTTCAGAACCAAAAGATAGCAATAAAATAAAAATAATCACACTTGTATGTTTTAAAGTGTCTTTATTGATTAATCTTGCCAAAGTTCTAAATCTAGAATGAGGATTTAAAAAATTCATAAACATTCCAAGACAAAGCAAAAAATAACCTATATAAGTTGGTATTTTGCCTGGATCTTTATTTACAGATAAAACAGTCCCTTTTTCATCTTGATCATAAGAACTTTGATAAAATCTATAGCCATCATAATCTAAAACATTATTCATAAAAATTCTATAATCAAAATTTTCATTATTATTTTTTACAGTAATTTCACTTGCATAAGAAGCTGGAGACATAGAACCTGGATAACGATCTAATACAAAATCTCTTAAATAAATATCAAAAGGCAATTGTTCATAAGAAAGTGCCCAAGAAATAAAGAATTTTTGACCTGCAAGTTCTATTATAATAGGTTTATTATATTCAAAAATATAAAATTCTTTACTTTCATTTTTATAGCTTAATTCTAATTTTAAAGCATTAGAGCCAGTTAATTCTAAGTTTTTATTCTCATTGCTTAAAGCAAAATCTTTAAAATGTAATAATAAAGAATTTTTCCAATTTTGAGGCTCGCCAAAAGTAGAAATCAACATAGTTCTACCCACTTCTAACCAAGCAGATTTAAACCATAACCAAAAACTTTCATCTTGAGGTCTATTGGAGCCTTCTAAAGCTTCTTGCGCATGCAAAGAAGCAGCTTTAACTACAAAACTAATATCATTAATTTCATAAAGCCTTCTTTCCTTAGCATTTGCCTTTTCTCCAATTTTAAGGTCTAAATTTTGTCCATCTAACATACTTAAAAAATGTAAGTTTTCACTTGAACTTAAAGTTAAATTTTCATCAATTTTTACAAAAGGTGCTTTAACATTATCATTCATAAAAGCAAAGTTAACCCCTTCTATATTCTTAACTTCACCTTTTTCAAATTTAACATCAACACCTTGAGATCCTTTTTGAGAAAGCATCAAAACCAATAAAGGATCAGAATTATTATTTTCTTTATAAGTATAATGAGCATTTAAAATTAAATCTTTATATTTTAATACAGCTTGATCATCACCTAAATTAAGTTTTAGTTTAAAAGAATTAGCAAAAGGCAAATTTCCTATATAACGATCATTAACCGCACTATAGCGTTCTCCATCTTTTATAGCAGCAATACGCAAAGAAGTCTTAGAACTTTCTATAAGTGAATTTTGAGTATGCTCTCTAATAGGTAAAATACCTTCAAAACCAGCATATCTTGTCATTGCAGAACCCACTAAAATAAATAAAAAAGAAATATGAAAAATCATTAAAGGCAATTTTTTAAGCCCAAACATTTTATAACGAAACATCCCGCATAGTAAATTAATACCAAGTAAAAGTTGTATATATTCAAACCAAAAAGTATCATAAACCATTGCCCAAGCCGTAGGAGTTCCATAAGCACTTTCAATAAAAGTTGCCAAAGCACAAAAAAGCGCGAAAAGCAAAAACAATACAACCGAAACTCTTAAATCCCCTATGCTTTTTATTATATTTTTCATTCTTTTTCCTTTAAATTTTAAAGCCCTAAATATTTCTTTCTAATCTCATCATCACCTATTAAATTTTTAGCCTCGTTTTCCATTACAATGCGACCATTTTCCAAAACATAAGCATAATCACTTATTTTTAATGCAGAATAAGCATTTTGCTCTACCAAAAGAATAGTTATACCCTCTTCTTTTAAACGCACAATAATATCAAAAACTTCGCCCACAATCTTTGGAGCAAGTCCCAAAGAAGGCTCATCCAACATCAAAAGTTTTGGTTCGCTCATTAAAGCCCTTGAAATCGCAAGCATTTGCGCTTCCCCTCCACTCAATGTTCCAGCTAAAGCATGCTTTTTGCTTGCAAGTCTTGGAAAAAGTTTATACATTTGCTCTCTTAAATGCTCATAATTTTCAGCATTATTAAAAGCACCTATTTTTAAATTTTCCTCTACGCTTAAATTGATAAAAACACGCCTTCCTTCAGGAACTAAAGCTATACCTTTTTGAACTAAAGTATGAGTTAAATGTCTTTTAGTATCATAACCTAAGAAATTAACCTCACCAGTTCTTTTAACTGAATTTAAAAGCGCATTTAAAGTTGAAGTTTTACCTGCTCCATTTGAACCTATAAGAGAAACAATATGACCTGTTTCCACTTTAAAATCAATCCCTTTAACAGCTTCAATTAATCCATAATAAACATGCAAATCTTTAACTATTAGCATCAAAATCCCCTAAATACGCAGCAATTACTTCTTTATGATTTACAGCATCGCAAAGTTTACCTTCAAAAATTGTTTTTCCATAATCAAGCACCAATACGCGATCACACAATTTATTTACAAATTTCATATCATGCTCTATAAGTAAAACGCTAATTTTATAATCTTTTCGTAATTTAAAAATGAGCTCAGCAAGTTCATCGCTCTCAGAGCTATTCATCCCAGCGGCTGGCTCATCAAGCAATAATAATCTTGGCCGAGTAGCCATTGCTCTTGCAATCTCAACTTTTCTTTGTTGTCCATAACTTAAGCTAGTAGCCTTTTCATGAGCAAATTCTGCAATACCAAGTTCTTCTAATATTGCATAAGCCTTCTCTTTAAATACTTGTTCTATTTTTCCAAAACGTCCTAAATGCAAAAAGGCTTCAAAAATATTATATTTCATTTGTTTATTAAAACCAATAAGAACATTTTCAAGCACATTCATACTTGAAAAAAGTCTAATATTTTGAAATGTTCTAGCTATTCCTAAATGCACAATTTTATGAGGTTTTAAGTGATCAATTCTTTCTCCTAGAAATTCAACCGAACCTGAACTAGGTTTATAGTTACCTGTTATAATATTAAAAAGAGTTGTTTTACCAGCCCCGTTAGGTCCAATTAAAGCAAAAATTTCACCCTCATTGATTTTAAAAGAAGTTTCATTGATAGCCCTAACACTACCAAAACTTTTTGAAATTTGTTTTAGTTCCAAAATCATTTTTTACTCCTTTTAAAACGCTTTTTAATCCCTCTAATCACATCACTCAACTCGTAATAACCCATTATGCCTTTTCTTGCAAAAAGCATTACTAAAATCAGAACAATAGAAAAAACAACCATTCTAAGTCCTGGTGTTGATTGGATATCAAGATTTAAAGAATCTATTTTTATATTTAACTCATCTAAAAATCTAAGCCACTCGCTTCCACCAATAACCAATATCGCACCTATGATAGCACCTGTAGTAGAACCAAGTCCACCCAAAACAATAATAATCAAAAGCTGGAAAGTAAGTAAAAAATCAAATTGAGTTGGAGATACGGTAGTCAACAGACAAGCTAAAAGTCCACCACCTACACCTTCTAAAAATGCTGAAGTGCCAAAAGCTAAAGTTTTTATCCAAAAAGTATTTATTCCCATGGCACTTGCAGCATCTTCATCATCTCTTATAGCCTTCATTGCACGACCATATTTAGAATAAATTATATTTAAAATTAAAATAACCGCTACAATAGCAATACCACCTGTCCAATAGATCGTGGAGAATTGTGGAATATCTACCAGTCCTCTTGAGCCATTAGTAATAGAAGGAAAATTAATAGCAGCTATTTTAATAATTATTCCAAAGCCTAAAGTTACAATAGCTAAATAATCCCCTCTCACGCGAAATACAGCAAAAGCTAAAATCAGGGCAAGCAAAGATGAACAAATTCCAGCTACAATTAAAGCTAGAATAAAGGAATTTGAATGGATAGCTAAAATAAAAGAACTAGGACCATCTAAAAAAAACTGATCATTTTTTGCATCAGCACTTAAAAGAACTAAAGCAGCTGCATAAGCTCCAATCGCAACAAATCCATTGGGTTCTAGTGAAAATTGTCCAGTTACACCATTAATAAGGTTGTAACTCACAGCCAAAATAATAAAAATAGCAATTTGATTAACAATGTTTAATCCATAGTCCCCAAAAATATAAGGAGAAATGAAAATAAAAATAATTGAAGCAATTAAAAAGATTAAATGTGAAACCTTAATTTTAACCATCATTAAAACCTACTCTTTTCAAAATTTATACCTAAAATTCCCGTAGGCCTAAATAACAATATAAACACCAAAAAAATAAAAGCAAATGCATCTTTAAAGCCTGATAAATCTGGAAAAAAAGCCACAACAACAACTTCAGTAAATCCTATAATAAGTCCACCCAAAACTGCACCTACTACAGAACCTATACCTCCTAAAACGGCAGCAGCAAAAGCTTTCAAACCTATTAAAGTTCCCATAGTAGGTTCAACAGAGTAATAATTTGCAGCCCAAAAAACACCCCCAACTGCTGCCAAAGCTGAACCTAGGGCAAAAACTATAGCAATAATACGATTTGCATCTATACCCATTAAATTTACTGTTTGTATATCAAATGCCAAAGCACGAATAGCTATACCATATTTGCTTTTATACAAAATCCATAACACTGCTATTAAAATAACAAATGTAAGAGCAGGAACCATTAAAGAACCATAAGTTGTTATCACTCCACCAAAATTAACACTTTCCTCAAAATAACTTGGCGGTGTAAAAGTTCTAGGTGTTGAAGTAAAAAGCATATTAAAAAGATTTTGCAAGAAAAAACTAATACCGATTGCTGTAATCAACAATGAAATTCTAGGAGCCTGTCTTAAAGGTTTATAAGCGATTCTATCTGTAGCTATTCCAACACAGGCAGCAAAAATCATTGCCAAAGACAAAGCTCCTAGAAAAGGAACATTTAGATTAGTCATGCAAAAAAGAGCTGCATAAGCACCAACCATCATAATATCGCCGTGAGCAAAATTAATAAGTCTTAACACGCCATAAACCATAGTATAACCAACAGCAATAAGAGCATACATACTACCCAAACTAAGCCCATTAACAAGTTGTTGTAAAAATAAAGTAGAATCCATAATCTTTCTATTTTTCCTTTAAGGATTGATAATATCTTTATAATTTTGCTTTTGATTTTTAATTTCTTTAACCACTACAGAACGAGTTGCATTTCCTGTTTGATCAATGCTAATAACACCAGAAACACCTTGATAATTTTTAGTTTGGTGAATTTTTTCATTGACGCACTTACTAGTAAGATTATCAACGCAAGCATTCATAGCATTTAGCATTACAAAATACGCATCAGCACCCATAGCCGAAAAATTTGGAACTTCTTTTGTTCCTTTAGCTTTTTCATAAACACTGATAAATTCTTTGCTTAATTTTGTAGTTGGATTATTAGCATCAAAACTATCTGTGAAAATATAACCCTCGCTTGCATCTCCAGCTAAACTAATAAAAGTTTGATCAGCAACTCCATCTGCAGAACCCATAGGAATATTTAAACCTGCGAGTTTTGATTGTCTTGCAAATAAAGAAGCTTCGCTATAATAAAGCGGTAAAAAAATAAATTCTGGATTTAAACTTTTAACTTGAGCTACAATAGCTCTAAAATCTTTATCACCTGAATTAACTCTTAAAATTCTAAGAATTTGACCACCATTAGACTTGTACTGTTTTTCAAAAGCTTTTGCTAAACCTAAGGAATAGTCAGTGCTTTGGTCTGCTACAATAACAGCACTTTTGTAATTAAGTTTTGAAAAAACATATTTTGCTAAAGATGAACCTTGAAAACTGTCCATAAAACATACTCGAGAAGAATATATTTTTTTATCAAGCAATCTATCGCCAGTTGCAGCAGGAGCGATCAATGGAATTTTATTATCTTCTGCTACGCGCATAACTTGCAATGTATTAGCAGTAACCATTTCCCCTATAAGACCTATAACTTTATCTTGAGAAACTAAACGATTTGCTCCACTCGAAGATTCTAATTTATCACCTTTAGTATCAATAATAGCAAGAGAAACCTTATCTCCATTACTTAAAGTTGATTGCATTGAATTTGCAAGTTTAATCCCTTCTAGTGCACTTTGTCCATATGCTGCAGTAGCTCCGCTAAGTGGTAAAACAACTCCTATTTTGACTTCCGCAGCGCTTAAACTTAAACTTAGAATACTTGCTAAAATTAAACTTTTTTTCATTCTCTACCTTTATTTTAGTAATTATGGATTTATAATTGTTTTATAATTTTGTTTTTGATTTTGAATTTCTTTAATCACAACAGAACGAATAGCATTACCGCTTTCATCTATGCTAATCACACCACCAACAGCTTGAAAATCTTTAGTTTGATGAATTTTGCTATTAATACATTCGCTGCTAAGATTATCAACGCAAGCATTCATAGCATTCAACATTACAAAATACGCATCAGCTCCCATGGCCGAAAATGCTGGAAGTTCTTTTGTTCCTTTAACTTTCTCATAAGCTGCAACAAAATCTTTTCCTAATTGTGTAGATGGATTGTTATAATCAAAACTATCAGTGAAAACTACTCCATTAACAGCACTTCCGCCAAGATCTATAAAAGTTTGATTATTAACACCATCTCCTGCTGCTAAAAGTTTATCAAAACCAATTTGTCTTGCTTGTCTCGCAATTAAAGCAGCTTCAGGATGATAAATAGGCATATAAACAAAATCAGGCTTTAAACTCTTAAGTTGAGAAACCACAGCTCTAAAATCTTTATCTCCTGAATTAATAACAAGTTTTTTTATAATTTTCCCACCATTATTCTTAAAAGAATTTTCAAAAGCTCTTGCCAAACCTAAAGAATAAACATTGCTTTGATCTATGATGATAACGGCATTTTTAAGCCCTAAATCCTTAGATACATAAGTAGCAAATTTATCTCCTTGAAAACTGTCTTTAAAACAAACTCTACTTGCATATTTCTTTTTATCTAGCAATTTATCTCCAGATGCCACTGGAGCTATTAGAGGAATTTTTTTCTCTTCTGCTATAGAAATAGCTTGAATGGTATTTGGAGTTGTAGCTTCACCAATAATCCCAAAGACTTTATCTGTTGCTATTAAACGATTAACTCCGTTTGAAGTTTCAAGTTTATCTCCTTTTGTATCTATTGTGATAAGTTTAATAACATCTCCATTTGAAAGTTTTGGTTGTAGCTTATTAGCCAGTTCAATTCCGTTAAAAACATCTTGCCCATAAGCTGCCACAGTTCCAGTTAAAGGTAAAACTACTCCTATATTAATATCCTTAGCATATAAGCAATTTACCATAGTTAAAACACTTAAAGTTAAAGTTAGTTTTTTCATAGCATTCCTTTTAATTATAGTTTTTACATTTTATTTTAGAAATATATTATGTTTTGTTTTTTGCGCAGGCTCTTCTTCAAGAAGGTCTTTTACTTGCAAATCAAGAGCAAAATTTCCACCTTTAATATAAGCAATAATATTATCTATATCCTCGTGGCTTAAATTTCTAGCATAAAAAGCCATTTGAGAAGCTGTTGTAGAGCTACTACTATCAAGAGTATAACCTATCAAAGCTCCTTTAATATCCTCAGGAGACATATCTTTTAAAATTCTAGATCCTATAACACTCTTTTCAGCATTATCTCCATGGCAAGTATTGCATTTATTTTGAAAATACAAAGCCTTCGCTTTTTCCATATCATATTGCTTATTTGCATCAAAGGTATAAGTAAAAAATGATTTCAAGTTAATACCAAAAAGCGCAACAACAAATATTGAACTAATAAACAACCATCGTATAATCATGATTTTCCTTATTTTATTGTAATTTCCGTTTGTGTTTTATTTTGATATCTATGTGTTTTTTTATTGTATTTTTTTTCTTTTTTAATATCATAGCGATAACGAACAGTCCCTGAAACTTCTATATCTTTAAAGACTTCATCTAACGGAGCTGCAAAAACAAAATGATTTAAAATCATACCAATTAAAAATATTTTTTTCATTTTTATTCTTTAAACACAAAAAACGATTATATCAAAAAAAGATAATCCTTGTTAATGACCACCTTTATGTAAAAAATAAAGTCCTACACAAAGAGCTAAAATCGATCCAGCAAGAAAAGCCATATCCACAGGAGTAGCAAATTTCATCTGCAAAACCCTTTGAAAGAAATTTACCACTAAGACCATAATGATAACTTTTGCAAGCTTGTCTTTTAATTGATCTAAGCTATGCACCTCTAAAACCTTGCTTTGTTTTGTTTGTTTAAATTCTTCTATTTCGCTGATAAAAAGCTCATAAACTCCAAAAGAAAAAATAAACAAAACTAAAGCCATAAGATAAAGATCAACAGCTCCTATAATTAAAGCCACCACATCCTCATGCAAATCCACATTAGAACCTGCATCAAAAAAATAATTATAAGTATAAAATATAACTTTTAAAACATCATAACTTGCAATAAAAAACAATACAAAAGCTCCAATTAAACCAAAAATTACGGGTAAAATTGTAACAATACGACTTCTAACAAGTAAAGATTCAAATATTTTCTCTAACATTTTTTTCCTTATTTATTTTTTAATTCTAACCATTTTTGTGCAATACGCACAGCATTTGTTGCAGCACCTACACGAATTTGATCTGCCACACACCAAAGATGGAGTGTTTTTTTATCATACACATCAGCACGAATTCTTCCTACATAAGTTTCATTAGTATCGCTAGTCATTAAAGGCATAGGGTATTTTTTATTTTTAGGATCATCTATGACAACAACACTTGGTGCTTTTTCTAAAATTTCTTTAGCTTTTTTTACATCTATTTCTTTTTCAAAATGCATAGTAATGGCTTCGCTATGACTTCTTAAAACAGGCACTCTTACACAAGTTGCCGAAACTTCTAAATTTTTATGTAAAATTTTTTGAGTTTCATTGACCATTTTAAGTTCTTCTTTAGTGTAATCATTATCCATAAAAACATCAATTTGTGGAATAAGATTAAGTGCCAAAGTATAAGGAAAAGTTTGAGGTTCAAATTCATCGAGTTTAAAAGCAAAAAAACTTTGCATGGCTTCGACCAATTCTTGCATTCCTTCTTTTCCTGCTCCACTTGCAGCCTGATAGGTACTTACATCAACACGCTTTAAATTAAATGCATCATTTAAAGGTTTTAAAACTTGTACCATTTGTATAGTAGAACAATTTGGATTAGCAATAATCCCTGTTTTTTTCCAATCTTTAATATCCTCAGGATTGCATTCAGGAACCACCAAAGGAACATCTTTTTCCATTCTAAAATGACTTGTATTATCAATAACAACAGCGCCCGATTCTACTGCAAATTTAGCATATTTTTCACTCACACTTCCACCTGCGCTAAAAAAAGCAATATCAATAGGATTTTCTTTAAATACATTTTCAGTAAGCTCTTTGACTTTATAAGCTTTGCCTTTAAATTCTACTTCACTACCTACACTTTTTGCACTTGCTAAAGGTAAAATACTCTCCACTGGAAAATCAAGTTCATCTAAAACATTTAAAAGCTCTTCCCCAACCGCACCAGTAGCACCCACAATGGCTATTTTTTGTTTTTTTGACATTACTTATCCTTTATTTGATATTTTTTAATTTTTTCATTTAAAATTTTTATATCCATACCTAAAATTTGAGAAGCTTGATCCTTGTCATAATCTACACTTAAAAGAACTTCACAAATCAATTCTTTCTCTAAATTCTTTACATCTTTTTTTATACTTCTAGCTTCTAAGAACAAATCTTCGCTTGAAATTTCATCATCTTCGCTTAAAATACAAGCTCTTTGCACGACGGATATTAATTCTCTAATATTACCAGGAAAATCATATTCAAGTAAAGCATTTTTAGCTTCTTGGCTGAGCTGTTTTTTCTTAAAATCATATTCTTTGCAAGTATCTTCTAAAACCTTTTGAGCTATACCTAAAATTTCTTCTTTACGCTCTCTTAAAGGCGGGATATTAATAGGAACAGTGTTTAAACGATAATATAAATCTGAACGAAATTCGCCATTTTTTATTTTTTCATCTAAATTTGCATTAGTTGCACTGATAATTCTTACATCTATTTTTATGTTTTTCGTACTTCCAAGTCGTGTGATTTCTTTTTCTTGCAAAGCTCTTAAAAGTTTGGCTTGAATTTCATAAGGCATTTCGCCAATTTCATCTAAAAACAAAGTACCCTCATTAGCCATTTCAAAAAGCCCTATTTTAGTTGCATTGGCATCGGTAAAAGCACCTTTTTCAAAACCAAAAAGCTCACTTTCAATCAAATTTGCAGGAATGGCTGCCATATTAATAGCAACAAAAGGCTTATTAAAGCGTTTAGAATGAGTGTGAATATAACGAGAAAATACCTCTTTTCCTACTCCACTCTCTCCAAAAAACATTACAGAGGCATCAGTTTTAGCCGCTTTTTGACTTAAATTTAGTGTTTTTTCTAAATTAGGAGAAGTTGAAAAAAAATCTTTATTTTCTTCTTTTTTTTCATTTTTTTTGCTTTTTTTATCGGCTGTTTTTTCTCTTATGATTTTAGCACGCTTAATAGCCTCGACTAAAGTATCAACATCAAAAGGCTTGGTTAAAAAATCTTTTACTCCCAAACGAACCGCTTCTATAGCACGGTTTAAAGTAGCATTTCCTGTCATAATAATAAAATCATATTTATTTTCACAGGCTTTAACAAATTCTATGCCATCAATTCCTGGCATATTAATATCTGTAATAATCAAATCTGTATTCTCATCTATTTTTTTTAAAGCTTCAGTAGCAGATTTATAAGATTTAATATTAAATTCTTCATACTCTGCTAATGCAATTTCTAAGGATTTGCGCATATTAATATCATCTTCTACTATGACTAAATTCATCCTAAGCCTTTTAAAAAATTTCTGCTATAGTATCGAATTTGCGCTTAATTTTGAATTTACTTTTTTTTAAGATAATAAATTATCGCATTTTGTTCGCCAAATTCCACGGTAAAACGCAAAGGTAAAATTTTAATATAAGTTTCACTTTGAGCACGTAATAAGTCGGTATTAACAATATCCTTAACACTGATTTTAGCTCCTATAAAGCAATCACTTAACTCATCTTTATGAGAATTTAAAAAATTAAATTTAATTGTTTTTAGCATATTATCATCAATTAATCCTAAAGAAGTTCGAGGTAAAACTTTTAAATCTTGATCACTATAAGAAATTTCACATACCCATTGTTCTTCAATATTTTCGCTTTGCGTCATTGCTAAGGATAAATTTTGATTTTGATGAAAGAGAATGAAATTTTTACTAGAAAGCTCTGCCCAAAAAATAAATTCATCTTGGGCAAAAAGCTTAAAGCTAAGAAAAATTAATAAGCAAACAATTCTTTCCACTTGTCTGCATCGATTTTAAGTTCTAAGTTTACTCTATAAAGCCCTTGATTAAAATTCTCATCAATAATACTTGCATTTTTTATCAAACCATTTACTTGCGCAGTAATAGTTGAACTTCTAAGCATTGCATCTTTTACAGTGTCTTTACCATTCACTTTCACACCATAAAGCTTACTTGCAAGCTGTCTGTAAGCATCGGTAATCGCTGCTCTTTTTGCTAAAGCTAGGGCTTGAGCAGTAGAAACTGTATTCATCGGAGCAATCCCTTCACCAACTGCTGTAAAACTAAGTTCCGTTTCGCTAGCATCTGGAGCCAACATTTTTTCTTCTCTGATAATATCACGCACATCATCTTTATCGACTTTTTGCACGATAACATCTTGAGATGGAGCAGTGCTATTTGCACTTGAATTTTTAGTTGCACTGTTTGCACTTGGTACACAACCAGCGAAAATTCCTGCTATTGCTAGCATAAAATAAATTTTTTTCATTTTTACACCTTCAAAATATTGTAATTAGTAAAATAAAAAGCAATAAGCGTTCCAACTTTAAACTTATTGCAAATCTAAACCAAAGTTTTCATCGCTTAACTCATCCTCATCATTTTCCTCTTTAGGACACTTAGCGATGCTAACCACCTCGTCATTTTCCACATTAACCACGATGACGCCACTTGTATTACGCCCTGCCTTTCTAATGCTTTGCATATCAACACGTATCATCTTGCCTGAACTTGTAAGAGCCATCAAATCCATAGTTTCATCTACTATAACTACGCTAATAAGATCTTTGGTTTTTTCTGTAAGTTTCATACAAATTACACCCTTACCACCTCTGCTTTGCAATCTATATTCTCCAGCATTGGTGCGTTTTCCTATACCTTTTGCGCTTATGCTTAAAATTTCTTGCTCATCATTTTCTATAACAACTGCACCTACTAATTCGTCATTTTTCTCTTTAAACTTAATAGCCGTCACCCCACGACTTACACGACCGATTTCACGTACTTTAGCAAGTGGGAATTTGATACACATACCTTTTTTGGTTACTGCAAAGAGCATTTTACCTTGTGTGCTTACACTCTCTTCATTTTCAAGATTTTCATCATCTAAATTTTCAATTTCTTGATTTTCTAAATTTTCTTCACCACCACTGACAAAAATTTCATCTTCATCTCTTTGAACAATAATAGCAGTTACCAACTCATCATTTTCATCCAAGTTGATCGCTCTAACTCCTACACTTCTGATATTTTGATATTCACTCAAATTTGTACGCTTTACAATACCATTTTTAGTAAAGAAACATAAAGATTTACTCTCATCAAAATCCGTGGTTGGAATAATAGCCATGATTTTTTCTTCAGCTTGTAAATTAATAAGATTTACCACTGCTTTTCCTTTAGCCGTTCTTGAGCCTTCAGGAATTTTATAAACTTTAAGCCAATAAAGCTGTCCACGATCTGTTACAAACATAAGCGTATCATGTGTATTTGCCGTAAAGAAACTTTCTATAAAATCATCATCATAAGTCGTAACGGCTAATTTTCCTTTTCCGCCTCGTTTTTGCTTTTCATATTGTTTACTAGGCACACGCTTAATATAACCACGATGGGTAATAGTTACAACCATATTTTCATTAGGAATCAAATCCTCAATATCAATATCATCATAATCATCTTCAATTTGAGTAATACGTGGCACATCAAATTTACTTCTAATTTCTTTTAATTCATCGCGAATTAAATTTTCAAGCAAGGTTTCACTTTTTAAAATTTCTTCAAGTCTTGCAATTTCTTTCATTAATTCTGCAAGTTCATTTTCGATTTTTTCTCTTTCAAGTCCTGTTAAACGACCTAGTTTCATATCTAAAATAGCATTGGCTTGAAGCTCACTAAGACCAAATTTAGCTACCAAAGAATCTCTTGCGGTATTATTATCAGAACTGTTTTTAATTAAAGCAATCACTTCATCTATATTATCAAGTGCAATTTTAAGACCTTCTAAAATATGAGCTCTTGCTCTTGCCTTTTGAAGTTCAAAAATCGTTCTTCTAATAATAACTGTTTTTCTATGGGTTAAGAAAAGATTTAAAAGTTCTAACAAAGAGAAAATTTTAGGTTCTTTATTGTGAATTGCCAACATAATCACACCAAAAGTACTTTCCATAGTGGTAGATTTAAATAGATTATTTAAAACAATTTCACTCATAGCCTCACGTTTAAGCTCTATAACAACGCGGATTCCTTCTTTATTGCTCTCATCTCTTACTTCAGATATTCCTTCAATTTGCTTTTCTTTAACAAGCTCTGCAATCTGCTCTATAAGCCTAGCTTTATTGGTTTGATAAGGAAGCTCATCTATAACAATAACATCTTTATTTGTCCTTTTTTCAATATGAGTTTTAGCTCGCACTTTCACACGACCACGCCCTGTGCGATAAGCTTCTATAATACCTTTTTTACCATAAATTATTCCACCTGTTGGAAAATCTGGGCCTTTAATAAACTGCATAATCTCTTCTAAGCTTGCATCTTTATTATCAAGCAAATATAAAAGCCCATCTATCAACTCATTTAAACTATGAGGCGGGATGTTTGTCGCCATACCTACAGCTATACCACTTGAACCATTTAATAATAAATTTGGAACCCTAGAAGGTAAAACATCAGGTTCACTTTCTGAACCATCATAATTTGGAACAAAATCGACCGTATCTTTATCTATATCTTTTAAAAGCTCATGAGAAAGTTTACTCATTTTTGCTTCAGTATAACGCATCGCAGCGGCGCTATCACCATCTATAGATCCAAAGTTGCCTTGTCCTGTAATACTTGGATATCTCATAGAAAAATCTTGAGCCATTCTAACCAAAGCATCATAAACTGCTGTATCTCCATGTGGGTGATAACGACCTATAACAGCACCCACTATACGGGCTGATTTGACAAAATCTGTTCTACTTTTTGCCTCATCATTTTGCATAGCATATAAAATTCTTCTATGAACAGGCTTTAAACCATCTCTTGCGTCAGGCAAAGCACGACCTATAATAACACTCATAGAATAGTCTAAATAACTACTTTTTATAGAATTTTCTATATCTACAAGTTCAATATCAGAATCTTTGCTAAAAATATTCTCCATAAAAATCCTTCTATTAGTTCAAAGTTTTGATTATAGCATATTAAACTTTTGCATCAGCTAAAACAAGAGCAAAAAGTACAGAAATTTTATTTTCTTCTAAAACTTTTTTAGCTTCCAAAAGGCTAGAACCAGTTGTTACAATATCATCTACTAAAATTACAGGTTCGTGAATGGTTTTTAAGAGTTTGTAATTTCTTTTATGTTTTTGACGAAATTCTAAACTTTTTCCAGAATATTTAATATGATTTTGTGCTTTTAAAATATTAAAAACAGGTTTTACAAATTTTGTTTTAAGATATCTAGCTAAAATAGCAGAATGTGAATAAAGCATATCTTCAACCTTATCATCTAAAGCTATAACATTAATTGTCATTCTAGGATCAAAAAAATCTTTAAATTTTGCAAAACTTAATTTAGCAAGCATTTTATAAACGAAATAACCATAAAAATAATGTTTAGAGTGAAGCAAGTGTTGTATTTCATGGTATTTATAAAAAGAATAGACTTTGAAATTATTATCAAGCTTTCTTACATTTAAGGAAAATTCAGAAAGCTCTAGCTCACATAAATCACAAAAGCAAAGCAGAGCAAAAGCTCCGCAATTTATACACCTCAAAGTTCAGAGATTAAACTAGCTGCTTTATTTGCCATTTGTTTTATTAACAAATGAGTATAAAAAGTTGTTTCTTTTAGATCATCGAAACCTTGTACATCTTGCTTGGTGCGGATTGTAAATTTCTTATTTTTGTTTATATCGCTAACTTGTAAAACTCCTACTAGTTTTGAATGTAATCCTGTAGTATCTTGAGTTGCTCCATAAGATATAAATTCTAAATCAATCTTACTCACATAAGGTGAATTTTGATCGTTATTGTCAAGCACAACTATTCCTCTAGCTTCAAGTTCTTGTTTTAAATAAGTATAAAATACCGCATTAAAATTCACATCAACAAATAACTTTTTCCCTTTAGCATTTAAAACTTTTTGTCCTTCTTTTAAATCATAAAATCTATGCAAATAAACCTTTTTTAAAGCAATACCAGTGTCTAAAGTGCGTTTATTGGCACAACATTGAATTCCAACATCGCTAATGTATAAAAGCCCTTTAATCTTTGCTTCAAAGCCATCAGGACTTTCGCAAGAACTGCATTGAGAATTTCTAGAAATTTGATTAACTTGAGCAAAAGTATCTTGTTTAGTTGCACAAGCACTCAAAAATAAAATAGGCACTATAAAAATCAAAAATTTTTTAAACATTTTTTCTCCTTAGAAAATTATTTTAAAATTGTATTAAAAATACAAGCAAATTTCAAGCCAAGTTTTAAATTTATCATCAATCTATCTTTAAAACACTCAAAAAAGCTTCTTGAGGTAAATTTACCTTACCTATAGCTTTCATTCTTTTTTTACCTTCTTTTTGCTTTTCTAAAAGCTTTCTTTTTCTAGTAATATCCCCACCATAGCATTTTGCTGTCACATTTTTACCCATGGATTTAACAGTCTCCCTTGCGATGATTTTATTTCCAATACTTGCTTGAATGGCCACTTCAAAAAGCTGTCTAGGAACTATTTCTTTCATAGCGCTAACAAGCTCTCTTCCTTTACTTTGTGCTTTCTCATTAGGCACGATAATGCTTAGCGCATCAACATTTTCACCCGCCACTTTAATATCAAGTTTTACCAAATCCCCTACTCTAAATTCTATAGGTTCATAATCAAAACTCGCATAGCCTTTTGTTAAGGACTTTAATTTATCATAAAAATCCATCACAATCTCATTTAAAGGTACATCATATTCTAGCAAAACACGCTCAGGTGTGATATAGTCCATTTTAACCTGTATTCCTCTTTTGCGATTTAAAAGAGTGATTAAATTCCCTAAAAATTCACTTGGAGTAATGATAGTGGCTTTAACATAAGGCTCTTTTATATGATCGATTTTATTAACAGGAGGAAGCTCGCTAGGATTTTGAATTTTAACAAGTTCTCCATCGGTTTGATAAATTTCATAAGTCACAGTTGGAGCTGTAGCAATTAAATCAAGATTAAATTCTCTTTCAAGTCTTTCTTTGATCACTTCCATGTGTAAAAGTCCTAAAAACCCTACCCTAAAACCAAAGCCTAAAGCCAAAGAAGTTTCAGGCTCATAGGTAATAGAACTATCGTTAAGTTTTAGCTTATCTAAAGCATCTCTTAAATCTTCAAATTTATCCGTTTCTATAGGATAAAGTCCTGCAAAGACAAAAGCTTTAGCCTTTTCAAAACCGCCTATGGCTTCTTTAGCCTTGTTTTTTACTAAAGTAATAGTATCGCCTACTTGTACATCACCTACAGTTTTAAGCCCTAAAACCACCACGCCTACTTCACCTGATTGTAAAGATTGAGTTTTAATTGGGCTTAAAGGATGAGGATAAAAAAGATCTTGAACTATATGTTTTTTATCCGTACTCATGACTAAAACTTCATCATTTTTAGCAATACTTCCTTCATAAATCCTAACTAAAGCCAAAGCACCCAAATAATTATCAAACCAAGAATCATAAATTAAAGCCTTAGTAGGAGCTTCATCATCTGTTTTTGGTGCAGGGATTTTAGTAATAATTGTTTCTATAAGCTCTTTTATACCCACTCCTGTTTTTGCACTCACGCAAATGGCGTCTTTACAATCTATGCCTATAATATGCTCGATTTCATGCTTGACTTTTTCAATATCAGCATTAGGCAAATCGATTTTATTAATCACAGGAATGATTTCAAGATTATTTTCAAGCGCTATATAAACATTAGCTATAGTCTGTGCTTCAACACCTTGAGAAGCATCTACTACAAGTAAAGCCCCTTCACAACTTGCCAAAGAACGACTCACTTCATAAGAAAAATCCACATGGCCAGGAGTATCAATAAGATTTAAAACAAAATTTTCGTTATTAAATTTATAATTTAAACGCACCGATTGTGCTTTTATAGTGATACCACGCTCTTTTTCTATATCCATAGTATCCATAACTTGTGAACTCATCTGCCTATCACTAATAGCACCACACTCGCTAATAATCCTATCTGCAAGAGTAGATTTTCCATGATCTATATGAGCTATAATAGAAAAATTTCTAATATTTTTTACCGACAAAATTTCATCCTAAATATAAAATTTTAAAGCTAGGATTTTAACAAAATTTATGTTTAAAACAAATAAATTTTATTTTATATAAAAAACTTCAATTGAAATTTATATAAAGCATACTAAAATATCAAATGTTTGAAAAATATTTAAAATCAGCTATGTTTTTAGCTCTTTATCCCTTAGCAATGTTAGCTTCTAATTTGCACGAATTTATAGCACTAAGTCAAAATAACGAATCCTATCTCATTAAACAAATGCAAAGCGAACAAGCAAATTTGGACAAAGAACAAGCTTTTAGAAATTACCTACCCTCTCTTGGTCTAAACTCAGCTTATGTAGCCAACAATAAAGATCGCTTCATTATCGATCCACAAGAAAGTTTATTTGCTAAAGTTTCTCTTAATTTTTTGCTTTTTGATGGGGGTGCTAGAGAGGCCAATTTAAGGGCTTTAGAAAGCAAAGAAAAATTAAGCCTTTTAGACAAAGAACAAAGCAAAAATTACCTTGCCTTAAATGCAATCACACTTTATTTCAACACCCTAAGTCTTGAAAAAATTTTACTAGCCAATCAACAAAAAGTAGCTTTTTTAAAATCAACTTTTGAAAGATTGCAAAAATTTTACGATGCAGGACTTAGCCCTAAACATGAACTTGAAAGCATTAAAGCCAAATATCATTTAAGCTTATTAGAGCTCAGTCAAAATGAATTAAAACTTGCCAATATACAAAAAGAGATTAAAATTTTAAGCGATACAGATTTTAAAGTGCAAGGGAATGCTTTTTTAGAAAATCCGCAACAAGAAAAAAGTCAAAACTATGAAGTAATGATAGCTAAAGAACAAATCAATCTTGCTAAAGAAAGTGTAAATTTAGCAAAAGCTGAATATTTTCCAAAATTTTATATTCAAGATAATTTTAACTTTTATAAAAACAATTATAATCCAAAAGTTCCGGCTCCTTTTGCAAATTTAGCGGATCAATTCTTAGAAAAATATTCTCAAGGTAATCAGTTTATTTTAGGTATGGAATGGAAAATTTTTGATTTCAATGCAAGGGCTAAAGAAGTTGAAAAAGAGCGTTTAAACGTTCAAATAGCCAATGCAAACGCAAGGTTTAGTGAGAGAAAAAATAAAGAAGAATTAAATTATTTAGACAAAAGTTTAAAAGTTTTACAAGAACAAATTTTAGCTCTTAATCTTAGCTTAAATGCTGCAAATTTAGCTTTTGAAAGTGTAGATAAAAAATACCAAGCAGGACTTGTTTCTTATGTGGAATATCTTCAAGCTTTAGAGGCTAAATTTAAAGCACAAAGCGATTTAGAGCTTGCTAAAAATGAATTTGAAATTACTAAAGCAAATTATTATTTTAATGCAGGTATAGATCTTAATTCAAAGGTTAAAGAATGAAAAAAATTCTATTTTTACTTCTTGCTTTTAATTGCGCCTTTGGCGAAGAAATTTATGCAAGTTTCAATGTAGAAGCATCAAAACAAAGTAAACTTGCCCTTGAAAGCATAGGTTTAGTTCAAAAAATTCCTGTAGAAATTGGACAAAAAGTCAGCAAAGGAGAACTTTTACTTGCTCTTGATCAAGAAAGTGAAAAAATAGCTCTTCAAAATGCCCAAAATTCTTATCAACTTGCTCTTGTAGAATACGAAAATACCAAAAGCAAAATGCAAAAAATCAAAGCTGTAGAAAATGTTATAGACAAACAAAGCTATGAAGATATGAAAGCTAAGTTTGATGCAGCTAATTTAAATTTAAACAAAGCAAAAATCAATATAGCTTATTATAAAAATATCATGACAAAAAAAGAATTGCGCGCACCTTATGATGCTATTATCGCAAATAAATTTATACAAGTGGGTGAAGGAGTAGGAGGAGTAGCTCAACCTTTAATAGAAATTTTTTCCTATCCACAAAGCAAACTGATTTTAAGTTTTGATGAAAAATACAAAGATAAAGTTAAATTAGGCGATGATTTCTTTTACAAAATCGATCAAAATGGTGCAGAATTGAAAGGAAAAATCAGCCTTATCTATCCAAGTATAGAAGTAAAAACAAGAAAAATTTATGCTGAAGTGCAAACTACAAATTTAACACCAGGGCTTTTTGGCGAAGGTAGAATCATCACTAAAGATTAAAAATGTTTAAACTAGCTATAAACCGACCAATTACTGTGCTAATGTTTTTCTTAGCTCTTATGATTTTTGGGCTAATCTCTGCTTTTAGCATGAGTGTAAATTTATTTCCTAATGTTTCCATACCTCTTATAAAGATTACAAGCAAGGTAAATGGGGATTTAAATTTCGTAGAATCAAAAATCACTAAAGAAATAGAAAATGCTCTAAGTGAGATTGATGGAGTAAAGACCATAACCTCAGCTGCGTATGATAATTTTAGTGTGAGTGTAGTCGAGTTTAAACTAGGTAAAAATCTTGAAGTAGCTGCTAATGATGTGCGTGATAAAATAGGAACTTTAAGCCTACCTTCTAAGCCTGAAATTGAAAAAATCAGCTCAGATTCTGGTTCTGCTATTTCGCTTTTTTTATATTCTAAAGATAAATTACAACTCATGCGCGAAATCAATGATAAAATAAAACCTTTTTTGCAAAGAGTTGAAGGAGTAGGTAAAATCGAAGCTAAGGGTTTTTTAGAACCCCAAATTCGCATAGAATTAAAACCAAATGAACTTAGAAAATACAATCTTAACGCCCTTGATGTAGCAAATATCATCAAAAGTCAAAATTTTAAACAAGCCCTAGGCGAACTTAATAACAATCGAGATAACTATATCATCAAAGGCTATTTTGAAGCCACAAATTTAGAAGAACTTAGCAATCTTCGCATAAAAACAGGAGTATTTTTAAGCGATATTGCTAATATTTCAAGCCTTTATGAAGATGAAAAACAAAGTGCTTTATACGAAGGTAAAGAAGGGGTGCTTTTAGAACTCGGAAAAATCACAAATTATAACACCCTTGAAATGATTAAAAATGTCAAAAATGCCTTGCCTATTTTAGAAAAACAAATTCCAAAAGATATAAGCATTAATGTGCTTTACGATAAAAGCTTAAATATCCACAAGCATCTTTCTCAAGTGATTTTTGATATGGTTTTGGGGATTTTTCTAACCCTTGTAATTGTATTTTTATTTTTAAGAAATTTAAGTGCAACTCTCATTGCTTGCATAGCTATACCTACTTCTATCATTTCAACTTTTTTTATTATCGATCTTTTAGGCTATGATTTAAACCGCTTAACTTTCATAGCTTTAACCTTAAGCATAGGAATTTTTATCGATGATGCTATAGTAGTGATTGAAAATATTGCTAAAAAACTAAAAACTTATCCGCCTTTACAAGCTGCTTTTTTAGGTATCAACGAAATAGGTTTTAGCGTTTTAAGCATCAGTATAGTTTTACTTTGTGTTTTTATCCCTATTTCTTATATGAACTCTATACCAGGGCTTTTTTTCAATGCCTTAGGCATAAGCGTTGCAAGTGGGATAGTGATAAGCTTTTTGGTTTCTGTATTTTTAATACCTAGTATTGGAGCAAGATTTTTAAATCCAAAAGAAAGTAAGTTTTATGAAAAAACAGAAGTTTTTTTTGAAAAAATAGAGCAAAAGTATGAAAATTTACTCTATAAAATTTTACAAAATAAAGCAAAATTTATCCTAGCCACTCTTGTTTTTGTAGGGCTTTCTTTTGCTTTAGCTACCCGTATAGGACTTGATTTTTTACCTATGGAAGATGATAGCGAAATTCAAGTTTTACTTGAAAGCAAAAAGGATTTAAGTTTAGAAGCCATGAAAGAAAAAAGTTTAAATTTGCTTGAAAAAATCAAAAATGATAGCAATGTCAAATACGCTTTTTTACTTGTAGGCTATGATGATGCCAAAGATGCTACAAAGGCTAAAATTTATGTTAAACTTAAAAATTTAGACGAAAGAAATTTAAGACAAAGTGCTATAGTAAGTTTATATCGTCAAAAATTTCAAGATGAAAGTTTAAAAATCAAAATTTTAGAACTTCCAAAGATAGAGGGTGCAGGCATTGATGATCCCGTGCAGTTTTTAATCTTAGGAGATGATTTAAACACTCTAAAAGAAGCTGCTTCTCGAGCAAAAGAAATTTTAGGCACTAATGCACGCATTGTAGATATAAGCGACAATGCTAATGCTACAAAAGATGAAGTAGCCTTACACATCAACAAAGAAAAAGCTAAACTTTTAGATGTCAATCCTGAATATATCGCTGGGGTTTTAGGGTATTCTTTTTCGCAACTTAGCGTAGGAAGTATGGATAGAGGCAATTCAAAAGATGATATTATCCTAAGTTTTGCTCCAGAATTTAAAAAAGACATAGAAGCTTTAAAACGCATTAGTATTAAAAACAACCAAGGTGTAAATTTAGAACTTTCAAGCGTGGTGGATTTTATATACAGTAAGGATTTAAAAACTATCAATCGTTACAATAAAAACCGCTCTGTGAAAATCACAGCTGGAGTAAATGATCTTTCCTTAGGAGCGGTGCAAAAACTTTTACTAGATAATATGGATAAAATTTTAAATAATAATGCAAGTCTTAGCTATGCTTTTTCAGGCTTTATCAATCTTTTAGGTGAAACCGTGCAAGGTTTTGCTATGGCAGTAGTACTTGCTTTTGTTTTAATTTATCTTGTTTTAGCCGCACTTTATGAAAGTTTTATTCTGCCTTTAATCATCATGATAACCATGCCTTTAGCCTTTGGCGGAGCTTCTATAGGGCTTTTTATCACGGGGCATAATTTTTCGCTTTTTGTACTTATTGCCATCATCTTACTTTTTGGTATGGTGGGGAAAAATGCTATTTTGCTTGTGGATGTAGCTAATAAAAAATGTCATGAAGGTTTAGATCCCGATAAAGCTCTTTTAATCGCTGGAAAATCACGCTTAAGGGCTATATTGATGACAACTTTTGCTATGATTTTTGCCATGCTCCCACTCGCTCTTTCAAGGGGTGCGGGCTATGAAGCTAATTCTCCTATGGCAATAGCCATTATCTTTGGACTTATAAGTTCGACCTTGCTTACCTTACTCGTAGTACCTGCACTTTTTAAATTTTGTTTTAAGCTAGATAGCAAATTAAGAAAAATTTATGAGAGAGAAAAATTAAATTAACCAAAATGATTAATTTAATTTTTTTAAGTATTATTCTTATAAAGCGCTTTTAAGTTATCATAGGCAATTTGTATTTTTTCAAATTGCTCTCTTGCGTAAGCTTTTTCTATTGCACTTTTTCCTTGATGAAAATCAGGATGATAAAGTTTTACCAAAATCAAATATTTTTGTCTGATTTCACTAAGATCATTTTGCGGAGTACATTCTAAAGTATTAAAATAATTACTAAAAAGCTTAGCTAAAGCATTAAATTTCCATTTCATATTTTCTTTATTGTGAATATTTTGGCGAAATTTTTTATACTCTTCTCGGTCAACTTCAAAATTCACGCAATATTTTAAATGCTCGCTCTCATCTGCAAAAGCTTCAAAAAGTTCAAGAGTATTCTCGTTTTTATATTCTAAAATTAGAATATTTGTCATTTCATTATATTCTATATTATGATCTTGAAAATAATTTCTTATATAGGTAACAAATAATTTTTCATTAGAGCTTAACTTCATCAAAATTCTACCCGCAGCAAAATCAATCTTGATAAACAACATAGGCTTAAGCATATTATTTTGCTCAAAATTTAATCTAAAAGTTTTAAAATGAGCATCTTGTAAATTCTCTATACCTTCATTTGTACTTTTGCGATATTTTTGATCTAAAACTTTTAAGAAATAACGACGCTGTGGAATTTCATTTTCTTCAAAAAAAGAAAAAATTTTATTTTTTCGTCCTATGACCTTTGTGAAATTTTTAGTAATCAAGTCTTTAAAATACTGAAATACGCTAATATCATCTGTATTAACATTGATAGTTTCTAAAGTTTGCACGATTTGCATCTATTTCTCCCATAAAACCTCATTTTCAAAAAGCTCTTTAGTGCCTTTTAAAATTTCATTGGGTGTATAATCGGCTTTATAAGATAAAGATTGACACTTTTTTACAAAATACCCAAGATAAATATAATCTAAGTTCATTTTTTTAGCTATTTGTATTTCATTGAGCAAAGAAAATTTACCCAAAGAAAAATACGAAAAATCAGGATCATAAAAACAATAAATGCTTGAAATTCCATCCTCTAAAATATCAATCAAATCAACACAAACGAGCTTATCTTCTATATAAAATGCAAGCTCATATCCAAAATTCATAAAACCATCGACATAAAGATTATAATACTGCTTAAAGCTTAAATCATAACGCTTCCAGTTCTTTTTTTCTTCCATAAAACGATGGTATTTATCATATAAAAACAAATGTTCATTGCTTAAATTGGGTGTTCTAAGCATAACTTTGGTGTTAATATTTTTATTTATAACCCTTCTTTCACTTTTTGAAAAATTATATTCATTAACTAAAATTCTAAGACTTAAACATTCATCACAATCTTTACAAATAGGGCGTGAAAAATACCTACCAAAACGACGCCAACCTCGTTTTATTAGCCCATTATTGATTTCTTTAGGGCAATTTTCAATGTATTTATACTCTATTCTTGAGCGTTTATCTTTTAAGTAAGGACACTGATCTTCAAGAGTACAAAAACCAATCTCAAGCATTAAATTTTCTTAATATCTGCATTTTTGATAAATTCGGAAAATTCATCCTGTAGTTTTTCTTGCTTTAAGAAAATTTCTTGCATTTCCTTATCTATGTTTGTTTCTTGATTTTTTTCGCGAATATCTTTAGCTAGTTTTTCTAAATTTTTTACACTTGCACCACTCTTGCTTGATTTCTTCGCTAATTTTGGAGTATTGGCGTTAGCTTGCATTTCTTTTTTAATACTTTTAAGACTGTCTAAAAAATCCATCTATTATTCTCTACTTTCTCGTATTTTTTTAAGCGTAGCAGCTATTGCAGCTATAACTTCTTCTTTATTTTCTTGATGACGATCTTCTGTTTTTTCTAATAATTCTTGCATATGTGTTTCTATGAAAGAGGTGTCTAAATACCCTCTTCTAAATTCTCTTGTTTTTGTAATAGCAATTAAAAATGGTATTGTTGTTCTAATATCATCAATCACAAATTCCTTCAAAGCACGCTCAAGTTTATTAACCGCTAAATCATAACTTGTTGCTTTAATAATAAGCTTTGCAAGCATGGAATCATAATAAGGCGGTACAGTATAGTCTTTATAAATATGACTATCAACCCTAACAGATGGTCCAAGAGCTGGGTAGTATTCTCCTATTTTTCCAGGACTTGGAATAAAATTTTTCCATACATTTTCAGCAGTAATTCTAGCTTCAATAGCAAAACCCCTAGGTTTAATATCGCTTTGTTCTAAGTCCAAAATTTCTCCTGCTGCAATACGAATTTGTCTTACAATAAGGTCAATACCTGTAATTTCTTCAGTAATTGGATGCTCAACTTGAATTCTTGTATTCATTTCCATAAAATAAAAGCGATTGTAATCATCAAGCAAAAACTCTATAGTTCCAGCATTTGTATAACCTACAGCCTTAGCAGCTGCCACAGCTGTAACACCCATGGTTTTTCTAAGATTATCTGAAATTCCAGGGCAAGGCGCTATCTCAATTACCTTTTGATGTCTTCTTTGGATAGAACAATCCCTTTCACAAAGATGGATAATATTTCCGTAGTTATCTCCTAAAATTTGAAATTCTATATGCCTAGGATTAACTACATATTTTTCCATAAATACTTCATCATTATTAAAGTATGTTAAAGCTTCTCTTTTGCAAGATTCAAAGGCATTTTCAAGATCTTGTTCTTTATGAACAACGCGAATTCCGCGTCCACCTCCACCACCTGAAGCTTTTAAAATAACAGGATAACCAATCTTCTCAGCAAAAATTTTAATTTCTTCCATGCTATAGGAATTTAATTTTTCAGTCCCTGGAACAATAGGTATGCCATTTTTAGCCATTAACTTACGAGCGATATTTTTATTTCCCATCTTATGGATTACTTCAGATTTTGGACCTATAAAAATAATTCCAGCATCTTCACAAGCCTTAGCAAATTCGTAATTCTCACTTAAAAATCCATAACCAGGATGGATCGCATCAGCACCACAAGCCTTAGCAATCTCGACAATACGAGCAACATCTAAATATCCTCTTATAGCATCCGTTCCTATGCGATAAGCCTCATCTGCAATTTTTACATGCAAACATTCACGATCAGGCTCTGTAAAAACTGCAACACTTTTAATATGTAAATCTCTACAAGCACGGATTACTCTAACAGCTATTTCAGCTCTATTTGCTATGAGAATTTTATGGATTTGATTCATAATTTGCCTTTTTTGTTATATTTTTATTGTTAATTTTAGCAAATTTTCCTTACAAAAACTTAGCAAAAAATTTAATTTATTTTAGTTATAATAAAACTTTTTAAAATTTTAATTCCAATAAAGAAAAGTTATAATTATAATGGTTGCTGATAAAAGATTATTTTATTTAAGTTGTATTTTAATCACCATAGGAATAGTATTTTCATACTCTCTTACAGCTTTTACTGTTCTTTTTCTTGACTATAGCGAGTTTCATTTTTTTATTCGTCAGCTTTTTTTTGGAATTAGTGGCATACTTATAATGTTTTTTATTTCTCGATTGGATCCTGATAAAGCACTTTCTAAAAAAATTATTTTAGCTATTTTGATTATTTCTTTTATCTTTATTATCATTTTACCATTTTTACCTTCTGCATTAGCAACAGCTAGCGGAGGAGCTAAACGCTGGATACGCTTAGGCCCACTCTCTATCTCTCCTGTGGAATTTTTTAAAATAGGATTGATTTATTTTTTAGCATGGAGCTATACAAGGCGTATTGATGATAGCAAAAAAGCTATCAGACACGAGGCTTTAATTCTTCTACCTTATTGTATCTTAGCTTCTATAGTTATAGGATATATTTATATCACTCAAAATGATTTAGGACAAAGCGTAATTTCTTTCTTTTTGATTCTAGCTTTAGCTTTTTTTGCAGGAGCTAGTAAAAGGCTTTTTGCTTTTGGAACTTTAATCATTATGATGATAGGTATAATGGTAATTTTTAGCAACCAAAGAAGAATTCAAAGAATCGCTTCTTGGTGGGGGAATATACAAGATGCTTTTTTACCTATGCTTCCTGATTGGCTAGCAAATGCTTTGAGAGTAAGTAGCAACAGCGAACCTTATCAGATTTCGCACTCTTTAAATGCTATAGCCCATGGAGGAATGTTTGGTGAAGGCCTAGGACTTGGAACTTTTAAATTAGGCTTTTTAAGTGAAGTGCATACTGACTTTGTTCTTTCAGGAATTACTGAAGAAATAGGACTCTTAGGTCTTGGAGTTATTTGCTATATTTATCTTTGGATGATTTTAAGAATTTTTAGAATTGCAGGAAGATGCGAAGCTAAACAAGATTTTATTTTTTGTTCAGGCATAGCCTTACTTTTACTTTTTTCTTTCTTTATGAATGCTTTTGGTATTATTTCTCTTACTCCACTAAAAGGTGTAGCGGTTCCACTTTTAAGCTATGGAGGAAGTTCAATGTGGGCAATTTGCATAGGCATAGGATATGTATTAATGATTTCAAAAAAGGTTAAATTATGACAATAGCTTTAACAGGTGGCGGAACTGGAGGGCATTTAGCCATAGTGCGTTGCTTATTAGAAAGTGCGATTAAAAAAAATATAGAATGTATATATATAGGCAGTCAAAATGGTCAAGATAAAGCTTGGTTTGAAAATGAAGTACGCTTTAAGGAAAAAATTTTTTTAAGCTCTAAAGGAGTGGTTAATCAAAGCAAATTTGGCAAAATCAGTTCTTTACTCCACACCTTAAAACTCTCCAAAGATTGTAGAGAAATTTTTAAAAAATACCACATCCAAGCCGTTTTTAGTGTAGGTGGATATAGTGCAGCTCCTGCATCTTTTGCGGCTTTATTCTCACATTTGCCTCTTTTTATACACGAGCAAAATTCAAAAAGTGGCTCTTTAAACATGCTTTTAAAACCTTTCGCTACAAAATTTTTTAGCGCCTTTGAAAAAGAATTTAGTCCTTATCCTGTGGCAAATAAATTTTTTGATAATGCTAGGACTCGCACAGAATTAAAAAATATTATTTTCCTAGGAGGATCACAAGGAGCTAGTTTTATAAACGAACTAGCTTTAAATCTCGCCCCAAAGCTTCAAGAACAAAATATCAAAATCATCCATCAATGTGGAAAAAATGATTTTGAAAAATGCAAAAAACACTACCAAAGCTTAAATATCCAAGCTGATGTTTTTGACTTTAGTTCAAATTTGGAAGAAAAAATGAAAAATGCAGATCTAGCTATATCAAGAGCAGGTGCAAGCACCCTTTTTGAACTTTGTGCTAACACCTTGCCTGCTATTTTCATACCTTATCCTCATGCAGCTAAAAATCATCAATACTTTAATGCTAAATTTTTACAAGATCAAGCTTTATGTCAAATTTTCACGCAAGATTCGATCAATCTTGATGATTTTTTCAAAGCAATGTTAAAACTTAACTTAGAAGATATTTCCACAAGATTGCAAAATATAGCACAAAAAAATGGTGGGGATATTTTACTAGAAAAAGCACTATCTGATAACTTGGCTTTTATACGATAAATATCCAAAGATATTTACCAAAATCCCTACAAAAATCAACATCAAAATAGCAAGTGAAAAATTCTCAAATTTATCATGTAAAAAGCCTATAATCCACTGCCCTTGTGCTGCGATTAAATACCCAAAACCTTGAGCTAAAGCAGAAAGTCTCGCTGCTATTTGAGCATTAGAGCTTTTTTGTGCGATAAAAAGCAATGCAATACCAAAAACCCCACCCCATGGAAAGCCCATGATAAAAGCACTAATAATAATAGAAGTTTTACTATCAAAAACAAAAAGCATGGCAAAAGCGATTACATACATACTACATAAACTTGCTATATAAGGAGTATGTAATTTTTGCCTTAATTTTCCTAAAAGCAATGGGCCAAAAAGGGACACTGGGGCTGCAACAAGCTGAGCAAAAAGAACCATATTTGTAGCGAATTCTTTATCAAAACCTTTTTCTACAACGATTTGAACATACCAAAAAAACAAAGAATAAGCTAAAAAACTTTGAAATCCCATAAAAAGAGTGATCTTCCAAGTGGTTGCATTTGTAAAAAGATTGATTTTTTTAGAACTTTTTTTCTTAGCACGAAAAAATCTACCATTTTTGGCTTGAGGATAATAAACCACCAAAGCTACAAAAGAAAAAATCGCCCAAAAAAACATAGCACCTGCTAAATCAAACACGCTAAGTAAAGGTATAGCTAAAGCTACCCCTGCTATAGAAGAAATACTTAAAATAAGACTATAAACCCCCATCATACTTGCTATTTTTTTAGGAAATTTTTCTTTAATAAAACTAGGCAATAAAACATTAGCGATTGCTATACCACAACCTATGCCTAACATACCCAAAAATAAGCCATATATCCCTGTATAAGAACGCAAAATTTCGCCAATAAAGATCAAAAAAATCCCCACGATAATAGCCCTAATAGGTGAAAAATATCCCACTATAAAAGAAATACTTCCAAAGGCTATCAAAGGTAAACTTGTAAGCACTCCTGCGAAAGTAGAATTTAACCCATACGCATCTTTAATCACATCTATTATAGGTCCTATAGCGGTAATAGGAGCACGCAGATTAAAAGCTACAATCACAACGATGAAAAAATTAAGCCAAAAAATCTTTTTTTGAATACTACTCATAAGATAATCTTTCTTTGCAAACTTGGATATATGTTTTTAAATCTTTTTCTTTCATTAAAATTTCACGCATACAAACGCCTGCTATATTTATATCTTTAAAATTTTCCATATTTTGAGCATTGATACCGCCTATAGCATAAAGTGGAATTTGACTAAATTCAAGCAGAGATTTTAAAAAATCAAGCCCTTTAGGTTCTAAACCCGCCTTACAAGAACTTTCAAAAATATGCCCTACAAAAGCATAATTTACCTTATAACTCATCGCCTCTAAAAGCTCTTCTTTACTATGGACTGAAGTGCCAAGTATATGAAAACATTTTATTAATTTAGGCTCTTTTCTTAACAAAGAAAGCGGTGCGTGAAAATAACGATGTCCCAATTTTAAACAAACCTTATCAAAAGAATGCAAAAAACAAGTCACTTTTTGCTTTGTGCAAATGCTTAAAACTTCTTTTGCTAAATCATAATACTCAAACTCGCTTAAATCTTTTTCTCTTAAAACTATAGCATCTACCTTAGCCTTAGTAAGTTTTTCAATCTGCTTTAAAAAGTCTATTTGCACACATTTTCTATCGCTTATAGCAATGATTTTTTTATCCCACATAAATACTATCGCTCATCACAGCTTGCAAATTTGATCTTTTAAGCATAGCTAAAATTTCATCCACACTCCTATCATCTGAAATTTCAAACTGCTCATCACCCTTTTTCTCGCCCTTATGTTCACCTATGCCCACACTCACTCCTGCACTCATTTTAGTAGCACCAAGCTTGATAACCTCATCTCTAAAACCTATTCTTTCACGACTTGAAATGGTAATACCCGCGAAAGGCAAAAAGAGTCTATAAGCACAAAGTACTTGTAAAAGGCGTTTTTCACTCACATCTTTAGGATGAATTTTAGCATTATTGATAATAGGTCTTAAACGTGGTACTGAAATAGAAATTTCAGCATGCGGATAAGCTTGTTGTAAAAAATGCGCATGAAGTGCCGTAGCAAGGGCATCTTTTCTAAAATCATCTATACCCAAAAGTGCCGCAAAAGCCACTCCACGCATACCCGCTTTTAAAGCTCTTTCTTGAGCATTAAAGCGATAAGGAAAAATGCGTTTTTCACCACCTAAATGAATTTTAGAATATTTTAAAGGATTGTAAGTTTCTTGAAAAACAGTCACATAATCACAACCCTTTTCATGTAAAATTTTATATTCTTCCACATTCATAGGATAAATTTCAACGCCTACAACCTTAAAATACTCTCTAGCAATCTTGCAAGCATTTGCTATATATTCTACACTTGCAAACTCCCTACCCTCACCTGTTAGCATTAAAATTTCTTCTAAACCACTTTTAGCAATAGCTTGCATTTCTTCGTGAATTTCAACTTCACTTAGCTTAGCTCTTGCGATTTTATTACCTTTTTGAAAACCACAATAAACACATTTAGAATTACAATAATTTGACAAATAAAGTGGGGTAAAAAGAGAGATAGAATTTCCAAAATATTTTTGCTTGACTTTGGCAGATTTAAAGGCTAATTCTTCTATGAAATCTTCTGCCGCACTTGAAAGCAAGGCTTTTAAATGCTCTATGTTTAAATGCGTTTGATTTAAAGCATTTTTAACATCTTTAGCGCTAAATTGACTCTCATCATAACTTTGAACTTGGGTTAAAACCTTGTTTAAAATTTCGCTTTTTATTTCCTGCATATGAGGTAAATACTGCATATAATCTTGCATGATCAATCCCTTTTAATAATTTCAGTAAATAATTCACAAGGATTAATTTTAAATTGCAACATATTTGCACTCATTCTTCCGTTATCTCCACCTTTTCTTTGCATAGTAATCTTACCGATTTTTAAACTTCCCCTATCCGTAATAAGTACTTCCCCGCTATAAAAATTTATCACTTCATTAATAGGTTTTAAAAGCCATTTTAAATCTTGTTTTTCAATCTTTAAAATCACTAAAAACCATTCGCTAGCAAATTGTCCTCTACCTTTTAAAATATCATTAACAACCAAGGCTTGATTTTTAATAAAGAAGTTTATAACCTGCTCTTGCTCTTCTTTTGTGAATTCAGTTAAAAACATTCTTCTTTTATCTTTAGGATTTTTTATTTTTGGACTTTTTTCACCCGTAAAATATTGTAAAATCTCCAAAAGCTCACTAGGAAAATTCCACAATTCATTATAATTTTTTAGCCATCTCTTATCAACTTGATTAAAGCCTTGTGGATTTGATACTAATTTTACTTGTATATTTTGCACATCTTGCAAATTCTGTAATTTAATTTGAACTAAAATAACAACTTGAACATCAGCTTTAAAGCTCCCTTTAATTTTTTGTGCTTTGACATTTTGGATATCGTTTATATTGTAATTCATAGCTTTTAGCCAAGATTGTGCCAAAGTATCATTTTGCCAATTATTAAAAGTATTAACTACGAAATTTTCATTTTTAAAACCGTTTTTAGCTGTATTTGAACCAAGCTCTACCTTATTCATCAATTTGCTCCCTTAAACTTTTAGCAATATATTCTATTACATTAACACTCATTGCATTGCCACATTGTCTTAATATATCGCTTTGTTTTATATTTTTTATTTTATCTTCTAAATTATTTATTTTTCCAAAACCTTGAAGTTTTAATGCTTCAATCTTGCTTAAGATATAGAGATTTTTATTATAAACATATAAAATTCCTTGCCTATCTCTTCTAAGTGTTGGAATTTTATCTTGATAACATCTTAAATCACTTTGTCTAGTATCTAGTATCAAAAAATCATTTTTTAATAATTCTTCTAAACGAAAACGATTTTTATTGTATTTATTTTGTAAATATCTTAAAAAAGTTTCATATTTGTTTTTATTTAAAATATTCTCATCATTAGGATTTAAAAAATCTTTTATGTTAGGCTTTTTTTCTTCTTTAAAATCAAATTTAAAAATCTTATTTAAAGATTTTTTTATTCCTATAAAATAAACCCTTTCTCTGCTTTGAGCCAAAGAAAAATCAAGACTATTTAAGAGCTTTGTGCTTACTTCATAATCTAAAGACTTTAAAAGTTCTAAAATTTTTTGAAATGTTTGCCCTTTATCGTGATTTAATAAACCTTTTACATTTTCAAGTATAAAAAAATTAGGTTGTTTTATCTTTAAAATATCCGCTAAATAAAAAATAATCTGTCCTTTTTCTTTATTATCCAAACCTTCTCTTTTACCAACGATACTAAAACTTTGACAAGGAAAACCACTAATTAATAAATCAAAATCAGGTAAAATTTCAGGATTAATTTTAGTTAAATCACCTAATTCAAGCTCATTTTTAGTATCAAACAATCTTTTATAAGTTTTTATAGCAGCCTTGTCAATCTCACTAAAAGCTATACAAGTAAATCCCGCTTTTTCCAAGCCAAGTCGCCCACCGCCAATACCGCTACAAAAATCTATAAATTTCATCCTTAATCCCTTAAAAAGCCTGTTAATGGGGAACTTGCTTTAGCCTCGCTCACACTTGCCAAACCTGCTAAAAAAGCCGCTCTTCCTGCATTTACTGCCAAAGAAAAAGCTCTAGCCATTAAAGCTATATCTTTAGCTTCAGCTATGGCTGTATTTACCATCACCGCACTTACTCCCATTTGCATAGCTTCACAAGCTTGTGCAGGACTTCCAATACCCGCATCTACAATGATAGGCAAATCAATTTCATTAAGCAAAATTTGTATAAATTCCTTAGCACATAAGCCTTTATTGCTCCCAATAGGCGCTGCCAAAGGCATGATAGCCGCAGCTCCTGCATCACGCATAGCTCTAGCTGTGTAAAGATCAGCATGCATGTAAGGTAGGGGTGTAAAACCCTCTTTAGCTAAAAGCTCACAAGCTTTAATCGTTTCATAATTATCAGGCAGCAAATACCTACTATCGCTTATCACTTCTATCTTGATAAGTTCTCCACAACCAAGCTCTCTTGAAAGCCTTGCAATGCGTAAAGCTTCATCGGCGTTTCTTGCACCTGAAGTGTTGGGTAAAAGTGTGATATTTTTAGGGATATAATCAAGTATATTAGCAATTTCACCTGTATTTGCACGGCGTAAGGCTAGAGTGATGATCTGTGCTTTGGCTTCTTCTATGGCTGATTTTATAAGCTCTAGCGAATATTTTCCAGAACCTAAAATAAATCTTGAATCAAACTCGTATTTGCCTATTTTTAATTTATCATTTTTTAAATTTTCTTGCATTTTTACTCCTTATTTGCTAAAAGCTCTAAAACAAGATTGCTTTGATGCCCTGCACAAATATTTACCCTTGGTGCCATAAGTCCATTTCCTATCTTAGCACCATTTACCAAATCCCCACACACATAGAAATTTTTAGCAATTTTTCTTGTTTGTATGCTGTTGCTATCACCATAGCCTGCAAGTCCTGAAGCACAGATTAAAATACTATCTTTGTAAAATCTATGAAAATTTTGCGCCATCATCGCTTTTGCGATAGCACTATCAAAGGCTTCGCAAACTATATCTATATCTTTAAACAAAGACTTTAAATTATCCTCATCGATTTTTAAAGTGCAAATTTCAACGCTAATATAAGGATTAATCTCGCCAATTTGCTCTTTTAAAGCTTCGGTTTTAAATTTACCCAAATCACTTACACGGTAAGCTTGACGATTCAAATTACTAGGCTCAATCACATCAAAATCAATCAGCTTTAAATACCCCACTCCACTTCTTGCTAAATTTATCGCTATATGCGATCCAAGCCCACCTAAACCACACACCGCCACACTACCATTTTTAAGTTTATCGTGAAGCTTTGGAGTGTGTCTTGCTCTCATCATAGCATCTAGTGCATCTTTTGGAGGCAAAGAGTTTCTTTCTATACAAAAAAGCTCATCATCTTCATTTAAAGCGATATTTTCTTTTGTTGCAAAACCATTGATAATCCAAACATCATTTTCATTTTTGCTGATATTTTCAAAAAATTCCAAACTTGTTTTAAAGTCTGTATCAAGTTCTTTGCCATTGAATTTCACTCTCATCATCCACCCCCTACAAAACTTACGATTTCGGCTTTATCGTTTTCTTTTAAAATCAAATTTTCAAATTCGCTTTTTGGTATGATTTCTCCATTTAATTCTAAAGCTATAAGTTCTATTTTCAAGCCTTTTTCTTTGATAAAATCCATAAATTTAAGCTCTTTTAACTCAAGCTTTTGTCCATTGATAATCATTTTAAACCTTTAAAAATTTTCTATCAAGTCTTTAAAAACAAGGCAAAGTTTTTCAAATTCTTCTATACTTACTCTTTCATCAATAGCGTGAATTCTATCATTGCAAACCCCAAATTCCACTACCTTTACACCGTATTTTGCAAAATACCTTGCATCACTTGTACCGCCTTTGGTATTAAGCTCTGGTACTTCATGAGTGATTTTTTGAACGCTTTCATTCATTTTTTGAACGATTTTATTATCGATATTTGTCAAAAAAGCTTCGCTTGATTGTTTTAGCTCTAACTCATAGTTTAAACCATGACAAATTTTTTCTACATAGTTTTTTACATCTTCTAAGCTTGTATCAGGAGAATTGCGAACATTAAACATAAGTTTTAAATCATTTGGCGTAACATTACACACCCCCATACCTCCGCGAATATCAGTTATAACGATTTTTGAAGGACTAAATTCAGCACTTCCAGGATCAAGATCAAAACCCGCTAAAAGCTTTAAAACTGGTGCAAAATCATGCACAGGATTGATACATTTTTCAGGATAAGCAACATGCCCTTGTTTTCCACGGATTAAAAGTTTTCCATTGATAGAACCGCGACGCCCTATTTTAATGCTATCACCAATTTTTTTAACACAGGTTGGCTCGGCAACCACAGCATAATCAGGTAGCATATCTCTTTCTTGCATCCATTCTAAAACAGCCTTAGTTCCATATATAGCTTCACCTTCTTCATCACTTGTTAAAATAAGACTCAGTCTAGCTCCTTTAAAATCCGCATTCTTTACCGCATCTACAAAAGCCGCTACTCCGCTTTTCATATCTTGAGCACCTCTTGCATAGATAAAGCCTTCTTTTTCCATAGGCACAAAAGCATCACTACTCCAACCCTCGCCTGCAGGCACTACATCTACATGCCCACCAAAAGCTAAATGCTCACCCTCATCTTTAAATTTTTTAGTGAGTAAAAGGTTTTTAATGCCTTCTTTTTCTATGAAAAAAGCTTCAAAATCACTCAGTTCCATAGCGATGAAATTTAAAGCTCCATCATCATTTGGCGTAACAGATTTAAATTTTAAAAGTTCGATTAAAAATTCTTTTGCATTCATTTTTTATCCTAAGAAAGTTTTATATAATAAATTAAGAGCAAAATACTCTATAATTATAGCTGAAATTATATTGATTATAAAAACAACTTTTGCACTAAAAACATGACTATATCTTGCCACCACAAAAGCTAAAGCACTTACCCAAAAAAGTATAGCCACAACAAGCCCTAAAGTCATCAAATAAGCATGATCACTACTTAAAACCACGCTTGCAGCACTAAGCCAAAATCCTATCACAAAAGGATTTGAACCATTTAAAAAAGCTCCTTTAATATAACTTTTCAAAAGACTTTCTTTAAATTCTTTATGCTCTAAATTTAAGCTTTCTTTCTTTTTTCTTAGCATCAAGTACGCCATATAAGTTAAAAAACAAAAACCAAAAATCGCCAAAGAACGCATAAAAATAACATTGTCTAAGAAATTTAAAAGCCCAAATTGAAGCAAAAAAAGATAAAGCATATCTATACTAAATGCTCCAAGTCCTACAGCTATGGAATTTTTAAAAGCTTTTAGTGCATAAGTTAAAATCAAAATATTTACAGGTCCAAAAGGCACACTCACTCCAAAGCCCAAAAAAACTCCACTTAAAAAAGAATCAAACATTACCATCTTTCATAAAATTTTCTATATCAAGTGCGATTTTATCAATAGCGCTTATAATATCTTCTATATAGATTTTATCAAAATACCGCTCTAAATTTGCATCTTTTTCGTAGATATTTAAAATACTTTTTTCGCACATTGAAGCATAACGCCCTACAGGCAAAACCGCCCCACTTGTGCCTACGCTGATAAAAAGCGAAGTTTGATTTAACAAAGAATAAAGCGTAGCATAAGCAGGAGCTTGCTCTTCAAACATAACTATATTGTGTCTTAAATTCTTGCTTTTGCATTTTGGGCATTGTTTATCTGTGATTTTTTCATAGCCTATATTAAAAATTTCTTCGCATTTTAAGCAGCGAAGTTCGGGCAAAAAGCCATGCAAATGTACTACATCTTTACACCCTGCACGCTCTAGCAAATCATCTACATTTTGCGTGATGACAAAAAGATTTTTACCCCATTTTTCTTTTAATTGTGCGATTTTTTCATGAGCATGATTTGGCTTTACATTTTGAAGTTGTGCCCTTCTTGCATCGTAAAAATCAAGTACTTTTTTAGGATTTTTTCTAAAACCTGTTGCAGAGCAAACCTCCATAACATCGTATTCTTCCCAGAGTCCATCATTATCTCTAAAAGTTTTAAGCCCACTTGGAGCAGACAAACCCGCTCCGCTTAATATCATAATGTTTTTCATAATCTCACCACCTTAGCACCAAAGCCACCTTGATTGATCGGTGCGTCATTAAAGCCTTTGACACTTTTGTGAGTTTTTAAAAACTCTCTTACCGCAAAGGCAAGCTTTCCTGTGCCTATGCCATGATAGATCAAAACCTCATCAAATCCTGCAAGCAAAGCATCTGAAATAAATTTATCAAGCCTTGAAATAGCTTCATCACTCCTAAGCCCGTGCAAATCCAAGCTAACGCTAAGATTAGTCGGTTTTGCCACACTAATGCTTGTTTTTGGACTTATTTTAGGTGTAGGAGTGCTTTTTTTAAGCAGTTTTAAAGGCACACGAAGTTTGATCCCATCGCTTTCAACCATAGCATCGTTTTTAGAAATGCTTATGATTTTACCCTTAATTTTTTCATATTTTACAAAATCCCCCACACGCAATTCTTCGTTTTGCTCCATACTTGGCAAAATGATTTCTTTTTTAAGCTCATTGGCTTTATTAAGACTTCTTTGCTTATCTTTTGTGTCTTTAAGCTGTATAGTTTTTTTAGCTTCTTCTATGGCTTTATGAAATTTAAATTCTAAATTTCTCAAACTCGTACGAAATTCTTGTTCATTTTTTTCTTTTTGATCTTTTAAAGAAAGTAAAATTTCATCGACTTTTTGCTCTTTTTTCTCGACATTTTCAAGCTTAGCTTTTAGTTCTAATTCAAGATTGATATTTTTACCCACAAGCTCTTCTAAATTTTCTTTATCCTCGCCATAAAGCTTTTTAGCCTCGCTAACTAAATTCGGCGGAATCTGATAACGCAAAGCCGTTTCAAAGGCATAAGATTTTCCTATAGTACCTTTTAAAAACTCATATTTTGGGCGTGAAAGCTCTTCGTCATATAAAGCAGCGATGAGTTCAACTTGCTCATTCTTTGCTAAAAGCATAGCAAGGCGTTTGTGGTGCGTGGTGATGATGATTTTAAGATTATTAGCTATGAGTTTTGAAATTAACACGCTATACAAACAAGCCGCTTCTTCAAAATCTGTTCCAAGCTCTATTTCATCGATACCTAAAAGCAAATTTTTCTTAGAAAAAAGTCTAGAAAAATGCAACATTCTTCCTGCAAAAGTTGAAATGTCGTTTTTAACATTTTGCGGATCTTCTATGATGGCATCAAATTCTTTAAAAGTACCGATTTTACTTTCACTTGCTTTTATATGCATAGGCAAAAGATGTTTAGCTAAAAATGCTGCGCTTAGCATGGATTTTAAAAGCATGGATTTTCCACCTGCATTTACCCCTGTGATGATTAAAACTTGTTTTTTAAATTCCAAACTCACGCTTTTTGGATTTTTTAAAGCAGGATGGGCGAAATTTTTAAGAACCAAATCCATACTTTGATCACACAAAACAAATTCAAAATCCCTTTTTTTAGCAAGCAAAACCCTAGCACTATAATGATCAAAAAGATCAAAGGCTGTATTGATAAATTTTAAAAAAGGTAGGTTTTTTGCTAAAAAAGCTGAGAAATTTTTAGCGTATTCATAATAAATTTCTTCTTTTTGATTTTTGATTTTTTCTATATCATTTTGCAAATTTTCAACACTTAAAGGCACGATATAAAAGCCGCCGCCACTACTTCTACCTATGATTTTTGCTTTAATAGCGTGATTAAACCCGCCTCTTACAAGCAAGGCTTCAAGATTGTTTATAAGATGGATTTGCGTATCGATAAGATAAGGCATTAAAGCTTTTGTATAGCAAAATTTCTTAAACTCAGCTATTATGCTTTCGTTTTTCAATCTTAAAGCGGCATTAAGATTTACAAGTCTTTCATCTAAACTTTCTTTTAATTCCCCTTTCTCATCGAAATTCAAACAAAGCTCCAAAGCCCCGCTAACAAATTCTATCTTTTGTAGCCAAGAGTCTAAATTTGTTCCTAGTTTTATTTTTTTTAGCTTTTCAAAATAACGAAAAATTTTTACAAATTCAAAAATTTCATCTAAATGCAAAATTCCTTGCTTACTTAAATGTACTAAGGCTTTATCAAGATTGCTAAGCTCTGGCATAGTAGGAAATTCCACCTCACAAAGCTCATGTATGCGTTTAAAATGAAGATTAGAATCTCCTTGTAAAAAAATCTCCTTATCTCTTGCAAAAAGGGCTTTAAACTCTTCTAAATAGCTGTTTAAATCAAGCTTTGAGATCAATTCTTCTTTTGTATCATTCATCATTTAACCTACAATCTTTAATATCTATGATTAAAGAATTAAAACTTTGATTATTATCCTTTGAAATAAAACTTCCTGTTCCAAATTCATAATTAAAATACGCCTTAGAAACATTGATATCTTTACATAAAATATTTTTATTTTGATTAAAAGCTACGATAATATCTGTTCTTAAACGACTTTTTTGCGTATTTTCAAATTCAAAAAATACTGCTAAAACAATAAAAATCACAAGTAAAATACCAAAAAAAGGTTTAGTTTTTTTGCCTAATTTTTCACGCAAAGCAAAAGTGATTAAGGCTAAAATTAAGATGATTAAAAGATATAAAAAAAACCTACTCATTCTTTTGCCTTAATTTGTTGCTGATATCTCCTGCGCCAAAACCTATAATAAGCCCTTCTTCAAAAACCTGCCCCTTAGAAGCCACCAAAAATTTACCCTCTCTTTTAATATCTTCTACAAATAAAGCCTTAGGAAAAACCGCTTTTAAATCAAGCTCTATAGGCTCTTCTCCTGCAGCATAAACAGGTAAAATTACAAGCTCATCAACACCTTCAAAAGCCTTTGCAAATTCCTTTAAATTTGCAGCTAAACGCGTGTAGCGGTGGGGTTCAAAAATGGCTGTGATTTTTTTATATCCACCTAATTTTGCGTATTCTTGTGCTGCACTTAAAGTCGCTTTTATTTCGGTAGGATGATGACCATAATCATCGATTAAAACCAAATTTTCATCAGCATGTAAAATATCAAAACGCTTTTTAATACCTTGATAATTTTTAAGCCTAGTTCTTATCGTTTCTATATCTAAGAAATTTAAAGCCGCCAAAATCGCCAAAGACGCATCAAGGGCTAAATGATATCCCATGCCAAAAACCTTAAATTCACCCCAATCTTTCAACTCAAAGCTTGTAAAAGGTTTGAAATTTTCTATACACATGGTGCAGTTTTTGATATCTTTGCTCGGATAAAGCTTGATTGACTCATTTTTATAATTTTTCAAAAACTCATCTTCAGCATTAATCACGCGAATTTTAGCCGTATCTAAAAACTCCACATAAGCATGATGGAGTTTTGAAACTTCATTGCCATAATGATCTAAATGCTCTGCTTCTGCATTGGTAACTATAGCCAAATAAGGATTTGAATTTAAAAAAGAACTATCGCTCTCATCAGCTTCAAAAACAAGGTTTTGGCTTTCTTTATAAATCATATTTGAACCAAATTCTTTTAAAATTGCTCCGATAATCACAGAAGCATCATCAAGCAAAGAAGCTAAAATGCTTGAAGTTGTGCTTTTTCCATGTGCTCCTGCAACTGCAAAAACACACTTATCTTCTAAAATAAGAGGCAAGGCCTCCTTGCGCGAAAGACATTTAATGCCTAATTCTTTAGCGTGTTTAAATTCAGGATTTTCTTCTTTAATTGCAGCAGAGTAAATAACTAAATCTTTGTTTAAAATATTGTCTTTATGATGAGGGATACTGACCTTAACCCCTTCTTTTTCAAGTTCTTTAGTAATTTTACTTTCCTTAAGATCACTCCCACTAATCTTAAAGCCTTTTTCTTTTAAAAATCTTGCTAAAGCGGAAATTCCTATACCGCCTATACCGATAAAATGGATATTTTGCATCATTTAAACCTTTATACTTTAAAGGCCAAATTTTAGCACTTTTTTACTAAAAAAAAATATAAACCTTAATTTACCAATCCTAAACGCTGACTTAATTGATAAAGATTTAATTCTTTATAAAATTGAGCGAAATTTTTATGGTATTCATCAAGCTCAAAGGCATGATTTGTATCTTTTAAGGTATTATTATTTTCAAAATAATACCCCTTAGCACCGCTATATACTCCATTTTTATCAATCCATACAGCATCGTTGATCCCAAATTCAAATTTCTCATCACTTGGTCTTGCTAACATATTTCTTCCGCCTACGCTTAAATACTTAACATTATTTAAACTTAAAGCATAAAGAGTTGGAAAAATATCCTTATGAGATCCTATACGATTCTTATCATAATAAATATTATCTTGCAAATCCTTAGGAATATAAAGATAAAAAGGCACGCTATAAGCAAAAGCTTTTTGGGAATTTAAATCCATACTCATTTCGCGTACTCTATGATCTCCAGTTGCTGCTATAATGACACTATCTTTAAAAGAACTCTGTTTTATTTTATCTAGAAATTTTCCAAATTCATTGTTTGCATAAACATAAGCTTTGATAATATTGTCTTGTTTATCTTTTTCATAAGGAAGCATATTAAGCAAAGTTTGTGGAATGTTTTGTAATTTTGGCAAATCATTTTGCGGAATTTTATAAGGTGGATGATTAGAAATAGTAAGAGCAATTATAAGGGTGTTGTGTGGATTTTTTTGAAGTAAGTCATAAACTTTTTTATATAAAAACTCATCAGCAATCCCATAACCATTTTCGCTATCTTTTGCTCCATTATACTCTTTCATTAAAATATTTTCATCTATAATATCATCTACTCCCAAAATACTGAGATAATTTTTAATATTTTGCCAAGATCCATTACCTGCACTTACAAAAATCACCTTATATCCTGCTTTCTTATAAACAGCAATAGGTGTTAAATCTAAATAAGTTTTCTGAAATTTACTTGTAGAAATATTAGAAAATGGACTTACAAAAAATAAGTTTGCAAAACTTGGTATAGTTCCATTACTAGAACTCAAAAAACGTTTGAATAAAAAATCTTGCTTAAAATGTTTATCTAACGAACCCAAAAAATTATGTTCTGTATTTGTAAAATCAGCCAAATTAAGCCCAAAACTTTCCATTAAGTTAACAAATACACTAGGATGATTCTTTTCAGCTTTTAGATTTATAGGACTTTGATGCAAATAATCAAAAAGTTTTTCTTTAAGTTCTTGTGCTTTCAAAGGTGTGATAACCTTCAAAGCCGCTTCTTCTTTATATTGTTTTAAAGCCCAAGAAAATGCCATAATTGGATTTAACATTGTATCATTTACAACACTATACTCACTAAAAGAATAATTTTGTACATTTATAGCCACGTGCTTAAATGGACCCCTTAAGGCTATAACATAAACAATAATTAATATTAAATTTAAAGCTATCAAGGGAAACAATCTTAAATTAATAGGTTTTAACTTTAAATTTAATATTTTCAAATTTAAAAAAATACAAAAAATTCCAAAAATCAACATTAAAGCTAAAATTTTTAAAATTGGATAATCATGATAAATAATACTTAAAATAGTTTTTGTATTATCATCTTTTAGAGTAAACATAAAAATATCAAGTTTAGTCTTATAAATTTCGTAATAATAGTATTTTGCATAAGAAAATCCTATACAAAGACAAGAAAGAACAATTATATAAATGCTTGAAAAAATGAAATAAAAATTTTTACTATATATTACTAACTTATTATTTATTTTTATATTAGAAAAAATTAAACTTAAAAAACCACAAAGTAAAAGTGGCAAAAATGCTGCGCTTAAAAATCTTATATCATGAAAAATACCTAAAAGAAACATTAAAAAGATTTCATTTTTATCACTAATTAAACCAGTAGGGATAAAAGAATTTTGCATTAAAATACGATTAATGGTAAAAATTACTATAAATAATACACTAAAAATAAAAATTTGAAGTAAAATTTTTCTCATATTTACCTTCTTTAAAAATTCTTAAGAATTTTATCAAAACCCCAAAGTTTTCTTGCTTCATCACTTTTTTTAGGCTCTATAATAAGCATTTCTTCTTCAGAACCTAATCTACTTTCTATCTCGCCAAAAGCGTTGATAAACAGAGTATCACCGTAAAAATTCCACTCATCTTTTGTTTTGCCTATGCGATTTACTCTTAAAATGCTTGTAGAATTTAAAAAAGCTCTTGTTTTTAAAAGCTCTTCCCATCTTTGTTTGCTTTCAAAGGTGCAAGCACTAGGAACGATAACCAAATCAATTTTTTTCGCCATAATCTGTTGCCAAAAAATATCAAAATGTGTCTCAAAACCAAAAAGCAAAGCACATTTTAATTTTTCATAATTAAAAGTAAAAATTTTTAATTCTGATGGAGTTTTGTTGCTGAAAAATTTTTCTTCACTCCAATGTTCATAAGGCATTAAAATTTGCTGTTCATAACTTTTGACACCATTTGGAGCAACTTTTAAGCAAAGTTTTTTATAACTTTTAGCTTCAACGCTTACATAAGGAGCGATGATTTCTAATTCATATTTTTTAGCAAGTTTAATCAAGCTTTCTTTTTTAGCTTCACTTTGTTCTTTTATCATATTTTTTGGCATGTGTAAAAGTTCTGTAAAAAAACTATTAATCACATATTCGCCCAAAACTACCAAATTTGCCCCATTGTCTTTTGAAGCTTTAAGATAATAATCGAGCCTTGATTCACTTAAAGCTAAAGTTGGAAACTGTAAAGCTGCTATTTTACTCATCGATTTGCTCCACTTCTAATTTTGCTTTTTCAAGCTCAAGTCTTGCTTTTTTGATACTCTCTAAACCTTCTTTGTAAATTTTTACACTTTCATCTAAGGCAAGCTCTTGATTGTTTAATTTTTCCAAAGATTCATTAGCGTGTTTTAAATTTTCTTCAAAACTCATTGATGATTGACCTTGTAATTTGGTGCTTCATGAGTGATAGTAACATCATGTACATGACTTTCTTTAAGCCCTGCAGTAGTGATTTCAACAAATTCAGCTCTTTTTTGAAAATCTTCTATATCTTTAGCCCCAACATAACCCATAGAAGAACGCAAACCTCCTAAAAGTTGATGCACCACGCTTCTTATACTTCCCACATAAGGAACACGCCCTTCTATACCTTCAGGAACAAGTTTATCTTGAGCGGTACCTTGCTGAAAGTATCTATCCGAACTTCCCTTTTGCATAGCCCCAAGCGAACCCATACCACGATAAGACTTATATTGTCTTCCTTGATAAGTAAAAAGCTCTCCTGGACTTTCATCCGTTCCAGCTAAAAGCGATCCTATCATAACAGAACTCGCACCCACAGCTAAAGCTTTTGCAATATCACCTGAATATTTAATCCCGCCATCAGCTATCACAGGAACGCCAAATTTATTTGCTTCTTCCACGCACTCATCAATGGCCGAAATTTGAGGCACACCCACACCTGAAACAATACGCGTAGTACAAATACTTCCTGGCCCAATACCTACTTTAACCGCATCTACTCCTGCTTCACAAAGTGCTTTTGCTGCGGCTGCAGTAGCGATATTTCCTGCGATAAGATCTAAATTTGGATATTTAGTTTTAATTGCTTTTATCGTATCAATAATACCCTTAGAATGTCCATGCGCAGAATCAAGCACAACAACATCAACGCCTGCTTCAACTAAAGCATCCACACGATCCATTTGCCCTACTCCTATAGCCGCACCCACGCGTAATCTTCCAAAATTATCTTTATTGGCATCAGGATATTCTTTGCGTTTTTTAAGATCTTTTATAGTGATAAGTCCTTCCAAGCGTCCTTGTTCATCAACTATAGGAAGTTTTTCTACTTTGTTGGTGCTGAAAATTTTTTCTGCATCATCTAAAGTACAACCCTTTGGAGCAGTAATTAAAGGCATTTTAGTCATAACATTTTCAACCAAATTTGAAAAATCACTCTCAAATCTTAAATCACGATTGGTAAGTATGCCTATTAGTTTCTTATCTTCATCTACTACAGGAACACCTGAAATTCTATACTCTGCCATAATTTCTAAAGCTTCCGCAACACTTGCTTTAGGACTTACAAAAATAGGATCGATAATCACTCCGCTTTCGCTTTTTTTCACTCTTTTTACTTCTCTAACTTGTGAAGCTATATCCATATTTTTATGAATCACTCCAAGTCCTCCAAGTCTTGCCATCATGATAGCAGCTCTGTGTTCGGTAACGGTATCCATAGCCGCAGAGATTAAAGGCATATTTAAAGTGATATTTTTTGTTAGTTTAGTGTGAATTTTTACTTCCTTAGGTAGAACTTCAGAATACCCAGGACGCAGTAATACATCTTCAAAAGTTAAAGCTCTTTTTACAATTTTCATCTTTCATCCTTAATTTTTAATCATTTGTTCTAAACTTAAAGCCCCATCTAACAAGGTTTGTTCATCATAAGCTTTGCAAATCAGTTGTGCTGATATATTAAGCCCTTCTTTATCTTTTGCAACAGGCACACTAATGCCTCCAAGTCCTGCTAAATTTACAGAGATAGTATAAACATCTTCTAAATAAGTTTGCATAGGGCTTTTTTGAGTATCAAATTTAAAAGCCGTTGTAGGAGTTACAGGCATAAAAATAAGATCACAATCTTGCAAAATTTCTTCATATTTTGCCTTGATAAAAGCTCTAGCTTTTTGTGCTTTGATATAATACGCATCATAATATCCACTACTTAAAACAAAAGTTCCTAACAAAATTCTTCTTTTTACTTCTTCGCCAAAACCTTCGCTGCGTGTATTTACATACATTTCTTTTAAATTTTGGATATTTTCAGAACGCTTGCCATAACGCACCCCATCATAACGACTTAAATTTGCACTTGCTTCAGCTGTTGCGATGATATAATACGCTGCGATATCAAACTTAGAATCAAGCAAATTTTTATATACAATCTCATGTCCATTAGCTTTTAACATATCTATGGTTTTTAAAAGTGCGTTTTTTACTTCGCTATCTGCATCATTGACATAATTTTCAATCACTGCAATTTTTAATTTTTTATTTGCATTTAAATTTGGAGCGGTTTTGATAAACTCGATATTTGCACTCGTGCTATCCATTTTATCATATCCTGCGATCGCATCATATAAAATTGCCGCATCTTCTACATTTTGCGTTAAAACCCCGATTTGATCCAAACTTGAAGAATAAGAAGCCAAACCATAGCGACTCACTCTTCCATAACTCGGTTTAAATCCTACACAACCACAAAAAGCCGCAGGTTGGCGTACAGATCCTCCTGTATCAGAACCTAAACTTGCTAAAGCCAAGCCACCCGCTACCGCAGCAGCACTTCCACCACTTGACCCACCTGGAACACGCTCAAAATTTAAAGGATTTAAAGTTTTTCCATAACAAGAACTCGCTGTTGAACTTCCCATAGCAAATTCATCCATATTACAACGCCCAAAAGGAGAAAAACCATTAGCCTTTAAATTAACAATCGCACTTGCATCATAAGGAGCGATATAACCTTGTAAAATCTTACTCGCACTAGTAAGCTCCCAGCCCTTTACACTGATATTATCTTTTATGGCTACAGGCACACCTTCACCTGAAACACTTAAGTCCTTATCTAAAAATTGTTCGATATAAGCACCTATTTTTTTTTCTTTTTTTGCTTTTTCATTGAGTTCTTTTTTTAAATTTTCAAGTTCTTCTTTGGAGTATTTTAAAGCTTCTTTTAAAGTTGTCATTTATTTTCCTTTGTTTTTTTGATCAAAAATACCGCTAAAGCACTAAAAGCCAAAACCACCGCTATAGTTGTGATGATAATACTATTTGAAATAGGATTTTCTAGCATTGAATCCCTTTTAAAACTTCTTCACATCTTAAACAAGGTGTTTCTTCATTTTTACTTTGAAGTTTCCAACATCTTGGGCATTTACAAAGTGAAGCTTTGGTGATTTTAAATTTCTCATTCTCTACTTCAAATTCAGCCAAAATTTCTTCATTTTCATTGCTGATTTGACTTACCATAAACCAATCGGCTAATTCCTCATTTGGGAATTTATTAAAACTGATGTTTAAATTTAATTCCAAAGTAGATTTAATGATTTTATCTTTTTTAAGTATATCAATTTGTTCAAAAAATTTCTCTCTAGCGCTCATTAAAAATGTATCATCTATACCAAAATCATAATCAAAATCTTGAGTTAAACTCAGATCAAATACATCTTTTGCATCGCCTTTGATTAAAACATTAGCATGTTCTAGAGCCTCATCTACACTATAGCTTAAATTTGGAGCAAGTAAATTTAAAAGCTCTTTTGCCATCAAAGCCATAGCCACTTGAGCAGATTTTCTTCTTTGGGCATTTTCACTATCGCAATAAAGCCTATCTTTACTGATATCAAGATAAATCCCACTTAAATCCGCACTTAAGAAATTTAAAAGCAAACTAAAACCTTTGGCAAATTCATAAGCAAAAAATGCTTCTTTACTTGCTTTAAAAACTTTGGTTGCACGACTTAATATCCATTTATCAATAAAACTAAATTCTTTAACTTCTAAATCTTTTAAATCATTGGTATTAGCAAGTAAAAATCTTATAGTGTTTCTTATTTTGCGGTATTGTTCGCCCACTTGTTTTAAGATATTGTCTGAAATTTTTAAATCACTTGAATAATCACTTAAAAGTATCCAAAGTCTTAAAATTTCAACTCCATAGGTTTTTGCTACATATTCAGAAGCAATCACATTGCCTTTAGATTTAGACATTTTTTGCCCTTTTTCATCGGTGGTAAAACCATGAGTTAAAATGCTTTCATAAGGTGCGCTTTCATTGATCACTGTACCTACAAGCAAAGAGCTTTGAAACCAACCCCGATGCTGATCGCTTCCTTCTAAATACATACTTGCTCTTTTTTCTCCTGCGTCATAAAGTCCGCTATTTAAAACTGCATTAAAAGTACTTCCGCTATCAAACCAAACATCTAAAATATCATATACTTTTTCTAAATTTTCAGCTTTGTATTTTGAATTTGTAGGAATTAAATCTTTGATTTCAAACTCCCACCACGCATCAGCACCGTGTTTTTCAAAAATAGCTGCTACAAAGTCAAAAAGTTCATCATCAAAAATCACTTCTTTAGTGTTTTTATCTCTAAAAAAGGCTATAGGCGTTCCCCAGTCCCTTTGTCTTGAAATACACCAATCTGGGCGATTTTCCACCATAGAACCTATTCTTTTTACCCCACTTTGCGGATAAAAGGTTGTTTTTAAAAGTTGTTCTTTTGCACACTCTCTTAAAGTTTTTCCTTGAAGTTTTGGTTCATCCATTAAAATAAACCATTGTTTAGTAGCTCTATAAATCACAGGCTTATGCGTTCTCCAACAAAATGGATAAGAGTGTATAAATTTAGAAGAATGTAAAAGTTTTTCGCCTAAAAGTTCTAAAATTTTTTCATTGGCCTTAAAAATATGAAGACCTATAAACTCTTCAAGCAAATGAGAAGGCAAAAGCCCTTTAGCTCTTAAAGTTTCATCATAACATCCACTATCATCAACAGGCATTAAAACTTCAATATCGTATTTCAAACAAGCATAGTAATCATCTTCGCCATGTCCTGGTGCAGTATGTACAAGTCCACTTCCACCATCCATCAATACATGCTCACCCATGATTAAAACAGATTTTCTTCCATTTAAAGGATTGATAGCTTCAAGTTTTTCAAATTCTTTTGCGTTGAGTTCTTTTTGAATTTCTCCACTTGTAAGTCCTTTTTCTACCATGCTTTTAAGCAAAGCACTTGCAAAAATCAAACCTTCTTTAGTGATCACATAATTTTCGTTAGGATTTAAGGCTATAGCTTGATTAGCCACCAAAGTCCAAGGCGTAGTTGTCCATATCACTGCGCTTGCTTTTGAAACGCCTAATTTTTCGCAAGCTTTTACATCTAAATCAAAAGCCACAAAGATAGAATAATCTTCTTTATCTTGATACTCTACTTCAGCTTCCGCTAAAGCTGACTTTGCCGCCCAACTCCAAAAAACAGGTTTAGAACGCTCACAAAGTAAGCCTTTTTTAGCAATCTCACATAAAGTTCTATAAATCGCTGCTTCAAACTCAAATTTCATAGTCAAATAAGGCTTATCCCAATCCGCAATAATGCCTAAATCTTTAAATTCTTCTCTTTGGATATCTACAAATTCACTCGCATGTTGTCTGCAAAACTCACGAATTTCTTTCTTGCTTAAGCTTTTTTTCTTTTCTCCAAGCTTTACTTCTACTTGTTGTTCTATAGGTAAACCATGACAATCCCACCCTGGAGTAAAACGCACACTCTCACCTTTAAAATAATGCGTTTTGATAATAGTTTCTTTTAAAATTTTATTTAAAGCATGTCCTATATGAATATGTCCGTTAGCATAAGGGGGGCCATCGTGCAAGGTAAAACTTTTTTTCGCATTTTTGCGATTTTCTTTCATTTTTTCATAAGCATAATTTTGCTCAAACCATTTTTTAAATCTTTGCGGTTCAAGTTCCGCTAAATTCGCCCGCATAGCAAAAGTAGTGCTGGGCAAAAGTAGAGTTTCTTTGTAGTCCATTTTTTCCACCTAATTTTTAATAATCTTAAATTCTACTCAAATTAGCTTTAATTTCTACTTTGTTTTTGGCTATAATTATAAGAAAAAAAGGAAAATTTATGAAACATTTGCTTTATCTTATAGGAGATGAGCTTACTATAAACGAAAAATTCAAAAATTATATTTATAGAACTTATGAAGAAAAATTTAAAGAAATTAACGAAATTCGCATACAAAATAAAACCGATAAAGATTTACCCTTTTTGCTTGAAAATCTCTTAAATCAGTATGATTTTATCACTTTATTTACAAGCCCTTTGCATTATGCGACTGTTGCTAAAATTTTAGCAACTTTAAATGATGATAATCTTATCTTAAAAGATGATACCTTGGTTCCAGATAAAGCAGAATTTAGTAAAAATAGCTTTGTATGTAATTTTTCAAATTCAAAAATTAATGTCGTTAAAATAAATCCAAGCGAAAAATTACCTGATCTTCTTGGGCATATAAAATTAAATTTTGCATATTTTTGCATTTTTGGCATGGATGATGAAAGCGCTATATTACTACTGCAAACCCTAACAAAATCTTATGAGATAAGTATAAAATCAACCAAGTTTTTAGATAATCTTGTGCTTATTAAGGCCACTTGCGCTAATTTTGGAAAACTTGATGGTTTTTTAAATAGCGTAAAAAATCTTTTTGGACAAAAGGTGTTTTTAGGTAAAGATCCTATACATTTTATAAGCTCTAAACTTTTAGAAAAAAAATTAAAAATTTCTTTTGCTGAAAGTTGCACAGGCGGACTTTGTGCAAGCACCTTAACCAAAATTTCAGGTGTAAGTGAAATTTTTGAAGGATCTATTGTAAGTTATTCCAACCGCATCAAACACGAATGGCTTGGAATTAGCGAAAGCGTCTTAGAAAATAATGGCGAATACAGTGAACGTTGTGTTTATTTTATGCTAAAAGGTATTTTTAAAACGGCTAATCCTGATTTTGCCTTAGCTATTAGCGGAGTAGTTGGCGAAAAAGATGAGGGAAAAATAAAATCAGGCACTATTTATATAGGCGCAATGTTTAGAGATGGAACTTTTATCCAAGAAACGCTTTATTTAGATGGAGATCGTGAATTTATGCAAGAACAAGCTGTTTTAGCAACTTTTTGCCTACTTTTAAAATTAAAACCTGAGATTTTTGAAATTTAAGGGATTTAAAAATGAAAGAAATTAAGCTAAAAGAAGACTTGGAAAAAATTTATCCCTTGATAAAACAATTAAGAAATAACCTATCTTTGAAAGATTTTTTAGACAAAATCCAACTTGCTACACAAACTCAACATTATAAACTTTTTGCCTATGAAAATGAGGGAAGCTACAAAGCAGCTTGTGGAGTCATGCCCTTTAATGTACTTTATCATAATCATTGTCTTTATATTTGTGATTTTGTCGTAGATGAAACTTTAAGAGGAAAAGGTATAGGTCAAGCTTTTTTGAAAAAAATCCAAATTTGGGCAAAAGATCAAGGATATGAAGAATTAGAACTAAGTTCAAGTTTTTTTAGAACACAAGCTCATGAATTTTATATCCAAAAAATGGGTTTTGAAAAATCCGGTTTTGTTTTTAAGAAAAATATCAAACTATAATATTTTTTGATTAAGCTTTGCATTTTATAATTAATATTATTATTTTTGATTTTAAGGAATAAAATGAATTTTAAAGAACTAATTTCAAAACGCAGAGCTTGTAAACTTTTTAATGATAAAAAAATCAATGAAAAGGATTTGCATTTTATATTAGAAAGTGGAGTCTTAGCCCCGAGCTCACATGGATTTGAGCCTTGGAAATTTGTAGTATTAGAACAAAAAGAACACAATCTTAAACTCTCAACCCTATGTTACAATCAACAAAATGTAGCAAGTGCGAGTCATAATATTATTTTTCTAGCAAGAAAAGATCTTCAAAGCAAAGATGAATTTGCACAAAAATAAGTGCGTCGTTTCTCAGGTTCTAGCGAAGAAAATTTTCAAAAAATTTTAGAAATTTACACCCATAAAACCAATGCAATGAATGATAATGAACTCTATCATTACGCACAACTTCAATGCTATCTTGCTATGATGCAAATGTCGCTAGCTGCAATGAGCTTAGGTATTGATTCTTGTATGATAGGTGGCTTTGAAAAAACTAAGGTTGATGATTTTCTTCATTTAACTTATCCTTTTGAAACTGCTGTAATTTTATCCTTAGGATATAAAGCCCACGAACCAAAATATTCTACTCAACGCTTAAATTTTAATGAAGTCGTCGAATTTTACAAGGAAAAATAATGAAAAAAGAACTTGAAATTTTTAGCACAAGATATTCTTGTAGAAATTTTAAAAATGAAAAACTCAAAAAAGAGGATTTAAATTCTATTTTAGAAATAGCAAGATTAAGTCCCAGCTCCTTAGGACTAGAACCTTGGAAATTTATAGTAGTGCAAGATGAGAAAAGAAAAGAAGAACTTTCTAAAATTTGCAACCAACAAAAACATGTAAAAGATTGCGCTGTATTAATTATCATCATTTCAAGACTTGATTTTTTAGATTATTTTGAAGAAAAACTTAGAAAAAGAGATATGAGTAAAACAGAAATTCAAAAACGCTTAGATACTTATATGCCTTTTTTAAAATCTCTAAATCAAGAACAAAAAATATCTTATGCAAGAGAACAAGCTCATATAGCTCTAGCTAGCATACTTTACAGTGCTAATGCTTTAAATATAGCAAGCTGCACTATAGGTGGTTTTGATAAAGAAAAGCTTGATTCTTATTTATCACTTGATATTCAAAAAGAAAGATCAAGTTTGGTAGTGGCTTTAGGATATTGCAACGATGAAAAAAATCCTCAAAAAAATCGTTTTAGTTTTGATGAAGTTGTAAAATTTATTTAAATTTTGCTTAAAAGCAAAATTTAAATAAAAATAAACTGATTCTTTTTTGTATTTTTACTAAGTCTTTGCTTAAATTTTATACAATTTTGATTATAATTTTACATTTAATTTCACAAGGCTTGTTATGAATTTACCCAATATCTTGGCGATTTTTAGAATGGTTTTAGCACCTTTATTATTTTTTTTATTAATTCATAAATTTGAAAACATTCATCAAAGTTGGATTAACTATTTTGCTGCTTTAACTTTTTCATTAGCGGCTTTAAGTGATTTTTTTGATGGATACATCGCAAGAACTTGGAAACAAACTACAAAACTGGGTGGAATCTTAGATCCATTAGCCGATAAAATGCTTGTTTTAGCAGCTTTTTTAGGGCTTTTACTTACAGGAAAAGCTAATGAATGGGTAATTTATATTATCTTAGTAAGGGAATTTTTTATCACGGGTTTTAGAGTTGTAATGATCAGTGAAAATTTAAATGTCAATGCTTCTTTTGCAGGCAAACTTAAAACCGCTTTTCAAATGACTGCGATAGGATTTTTAATCATGGAGTGGATAGGCGGAGAAATTCTACTTTACATAGCTTTGATTTTAACTCTTTATTCTGGATTTGAATACATCTATACTTATATAAAAGCTCAAAAAAAAGGAGAAAAATGAGATCTTTATTGTTTTTAATTGTTATTTTGATTTTGGGAATTAAATTTTATTCTATTGAATTTTTAGCAACTGTTTTAGTCATCTCATTTTTAATTTTCTTTCACGAATTAGGACATTTTTTAGCTGCAAGATCTTTGGGTGTAAAAGTTGAAGTCTTTAGTATAGGATTTGGAAAAAGTCTTATAGAGCGTGAATTTAAAGGTACAAACTATCGCTTAAGCGCTTTACCACTTGGAGGATATGTTAAACTTAAAGGACAAGATGATATGCGTCCTGGTTTTGAAAATCTAGACAAAGATAGCTATAGCATTTTAAGTCCTTTAAAAAAGATTTATATTCTTTTTGCTGGACCATTTTTTAACCTGATTTTAGCTTTTTTTCTTTATATTATCATAGGAAATTTAGGTCTAAGCAAACTTGCTCCGCAAATAGGAAGCATAGCGCCAAACTCTGCTGCACAAGACATAGGACTTCAAAAAAATGATACTATCTTAGAAATCAACGGTATAAAAATTCAAAGCTTTGATGAAATTTCAAAGCATTTAAGTTTAGAGCCTTTGAAAATATTAATCGATAGAGAAGGAAAAAATTTAGAATTTATTTTAACTCCAAAAATAGGACAAGGATATAATGACTTTGGACAAATCGTTGAAAAACCTCAACTTGGAATCAGTCCAAATGGTACAAGCACTCTTGTAAAACATCAAGGTTTAGAAAGTTTTAAATATGCCGCACAAGAAAGTTTTCAAGCTTCCACACTCATCATCAAGGGTATTGTAAAACTCATAAGTGGTGAAGTTGAAGCAAAAAATTTAGGCGGTATTATCACCATGACTGAAATTACCTCAAAGGCTGCACAAAATAGCTTTACTTTGCTTTTATTTATCACTGCTTTAATTTCTATAAATTTAGGTATTTTAAATCTTTTACCTATTCCTATGCTTGATGGAGGACATATACTTTTTAATCTTTATGAAATGATTTTTAGACGCAAGATTCCACAGCGTGCTTTTGAATACTTAAGTTACGCAGGCATGGCAATACTTTTAAGCTTAATGCTCTTTGCAACTTATAATGATATATCAAGGATTGCAGGTGAATAAAAAATTTTCCTACCCTATTCCAAATTTTACTGATAGAAGAAAAAGTATCATCTTTTGGCGCTATTTGCGTTTTCAAGCAAGAAAAATTCTATATTTTCCTCAAGTAAGGCTTCTAGAAAAAACGCTTAATGAAGAAAAAAATAAACATTTAAAAGACTTTTTCTCTCAAAGACCCTATGCTTGCTACAATGCTATAAGAAGATTTTGCGATAAAAGTTTTAAAGCAAATGAACGCGTTAAAACACTTATTTATGATGTTGATAAGGGACTTACTTGTTTTAAATTTCTTCCCGAAGAACAAATGATTTTTTCTTTTGATGAAGATTTTGAGCTTTTTTTAGGATATAACCATAATGTTTACGAAGAAGGTTTTTGGGCTTTTTCTTTAAAATTTAAAAAATACACTATTTCACAATGTAATTTTTGCTTTACTTTAGAAAATAATCTTCTACTTTCTTGCATACAAGGATATAAATACAAAGATTTTAATATTTTAGAAATTAATAAAATTTTAACTAAAAAATGTCATGGTTTGCGCCCTGTTGCTTTACTTATAGAATGCTCTAAGATGCTTTGTGAAATTTTAAAACTTCAAGCTACTTTAGGTGTACATGAAAAAAATCAAATCCGTTCTCAAAAAGGAAAAGAAAAAGGCTATTTTGTAGATTATCAAAAAATTTGGCTAGAAAATGGTGGAGAATTAATAAAAATCGATAAACACAAATACTACAAGCTCCACCACTCGCAAAAAAACCTAGAAGAAATCCCTTCGCAAAAACGCTCCATGTATAAAAAACGTTTTGCCATGCTTGAAAATATTAAACAAAATTTATTCCAAATTTTATCTAAATAATACTTTTTAAATATTCTACACTTTTCTCGCAACCTTTTTTTTGAAGTTTTAAAAGCCTCTCTAAGCATTCTTGAGATACTTCTTGAGGATAATAATACTGCATAGCTTTTAAATCTTCAAACAAAGATTTTTCTATCTTAAAAGCCCCTTTACCTAATTCTTTAACCCCGCCTGTTCCTTTTTCTCTTTTAAAAGTCGCACAATAAGGATAACATTGCTCTACATTAATACGGTCAAGTCCTTCTTTTTTAAGAATTTCTACACAAGTTTTAATGTCTAAATTTCCTTCTCCCAAAGGAACGCCGCAAACATATTCTACACCCTCTTCAATGAAAACTATATGATCTTTACAATGCGTGCTAAAAGTATATTTAGCCATGTCTTTGCAAGCTTTTATAGGATCTTCATAGGCCATCATAGAATTTCCAAAATCATATAAAAATCCTATTTTAGGATGACTGATCAATTTCAACAAATCAAGCAAATCCTCTGAAGTTTGATACTCATGATTTTCTATAGCAAGTTTTAAATCATATTTTTCCAAAATCGGTATCAAAGCTTTTATTTCATCCTTTGTAGCTAAAAAATCTTCTTTATCGAATCTAGTAGTAATTTTAGAATCATCATAAGCCCCATCGCTAGCATGTTTAACTTTTTTATTTTTATCGGTTAAGGGCACATAAGAGCGTATAATTTTAGCACCTAAAATAGAAGCTACTTTAGCAATTTTTTCAAATTTATCTTTATTAAAACCCTTAGAGTCAATCTCACAATACATATTGTATTCATCCAATTTGGCTTTAATTTTTTTAAGATGATTTTCGTCATCGCTTCCTAAGCATCCCCATTCTTCATCCAAACCAAAATCTTTAATGATATTTATAATCACACCCTCACAGCCCAAATTTTTAGCAAAATCGATATAAGAAAATATATCCATCCTACCATTTTGAAACCATAAATGCATGCTTTCAGTTTCTAAACCTATTTTCATGATACCACTCCTTTTAATGCTTTTTTTCTAGCTATCATCTTAAGCAAAATCGTAGTTACAATCACACCACAAATAGCAAAAATCCCCATTAACGCAAAAACAATTTGATAGCCTAATAAACCTTTAAAACGATCGATCATAAAACCATAAAGTGCAAAACAAAAAAGTTGTGGAGAATAACCAAAAATACAAGCTATACTCATAGCAGCTCCACTAATTTCCCTAGGCATTTCTATCTCATCCACAGGAGCAAAAAATGTCGCACGCATAGTAAAAACAAGAGCGGCAAAACCTAAGGTTAAACTCATACCAAAATAAATATTTAATTTCTCATGAGGCATAAAAACAAAAATTAATATGGCCAAGGCTGCTAAAATCAAAGCAAAACGCAAATATCTTGTTGAAGATTTAAAGGTTTTATCTGCTAAATATCCCCCAATTGGCCCACCTACTAATTTTAAAGTGTATTGATTGATAATACCATAAGCACCGACCAAAGCCACAGGCATACCATAAATATCTTTTAAAAATGGAATAAAATAAGTCAAACCACAATACACAGAATAAATAGTAAAAATGGTCAAAGATACCACCCAAATTTCAGGAGTTTTAATCGCTTTGATAACTCCATTCCAAGCGGCTTTGTTTTTACTGATTTCATTTCCTTGCTCATCTTGGGTATTAATTTTGTCATCTTCAAGTAGAAAATATGCCAAAATACCTGCTATAATCACACAAGCGCTATAAAATAATATAGCAGCCTTAAGTCCACCTGCGCCAGACCCTAAAAGTAAAAAAATTCCCAAAGCACTAAAAGCAACTATAGTATCTATAACACCACGTCCTGCTTCTAAAAATCCAAAAAGTCTTCCTTGTTGAGTAGAATCTCCAAGCAAGCGAATGGCTTTAAGCAAAACAGGCCAATACACAACTTCTCCAAATAAAGAAAGCAAACCCCAAGCTATTAAAATTCCATAAAAAGAAGGAAAAGTAGAAATATAAATTCCAACCAAACCCACACAAACCAATGAAAAAGGAATGAGTATTTTTTTAGAAAATCTATCTGCTATATAAATGGATGCAATATTTCCCACCGTTTGCACTATGCCATAAACTGAGAGCGCGAGTCCAATTTGTGTATTGCTAAGATTCATAAATTCTTGCATAGGCACATAAAAGGCATCTTTTAAAGAGGAAAGTTTGAAAACAGTTCCTCCGCCAATAACTAAAACGATAAAAGTAAACCAACGAATAGGTTTCGTACTATTCATATTCACCCTCCTTTTTTAACAATTCGCAACTTAAATTAATTATATCACGGATTAAGATAAAAGGTTAAAATTTCACCTTTAAATTATAAACAGATAATTACAAAAAGTTACAACACTTATTGAAGTATAAATTAAGTATATTTTGATATAATTTAGTCTTGCTTTATGCAAAATCCTTGCTCATGAAAATGGGCTTTAATATCCATAAGGAGAAAAGATGAAACATTATGAGGTTTTATTTATCTTAAAACCAACACTTACCGAAGAGGAAGTGAATGCGAAGTTGGAATTCGTTAAAGAAGTCCTAACCAAAAATGGTGCAGAAATTGAAACTGTTGTTCCAATGGGCACTAGAAAATTAGCGTATAAAATCAAAAAATACGAAAGAGGAACTTATTTTGTGATTTATTTCAAAGCTCCTACAAACTTGATCGCTGAGCTTGAAAGGGTGTTAAGAATCACTGAAGAAGTAATAAGATTTTTAATCGTAAAATATGAAAACAAAAAAGAAATTGCAGCTTGGGAAAAACTAAGCCACGGGATTAAGCAATCTAAAAAAGAAATCAAACCTTTAGATGCTCCTGAAATTCAATAAGGAAAAAGATGTTTAACAAAGTTGTTTTGGTTGGAAATCTTACACGTGATATAGAAATGCGTTATGCACAAAGCGGTAGTGCTATTGGGGCTTCTGCTATCGCAGTAACAAGAAGATTTACCACAAATGGAGAAAAAAGAGAGGAAACTTGCTTTATTGATATAAGCTTTTATGGTCGCACCGCAGAAGTTGCAAACCAATACCTTACAAAAGGTTCAAAAGTACTCATAGAAGGACGTTTGAGATTTGAACAATGGAGTGATCAAAATGGACAAAATCGCTCTAAGCATAGCATTCAAGTTGAAAATATGGAAATGCTTGGCAATTCCAATGCTCCACAACAAGGTGGAATTGGCAATAATAGCTTTTCAAACAACAATTATAGTGGAAACTATGAAAATCAAAGCTATGATCCTTATATGAGTGAAAATCAAAATTTTAATAAAGCAAAAGCAAACCCTGCTCCACAAAGAAACCAAAACCCACAACACGAAGAAAAATTAAAAGAAATTGATATCGATGCTTATGATAGCGATGATACTAATTTACCATTTTAAAGGATAAACTATGGCAGAAAAAAGAAAATACTCTCGCAAATATTGCAAATACACTGAAGCAAAAGTTGAATTTATTGATTATAAAGATACAGCAATGTTAAAACATGCTTTATCTGAAAGATTTAAAATCATGCCACGCCGTTTAACAGGTACAAGCAAAAAATACCAAGAAATGGTAGAAGTTGCAATCAAACGTGCAAGACATGTAGCTCTTATCCCTTATATAGTGGATAGAAAAGAAGTAATCAATAATCCTTTTGAAGGACTATAATCTTTTAAAAGCAAACTTGTAAAAAGTTTGCTTTCTTATACATTTATTCTCAAAATAAAATTAAACCAAAGTATATTCTAAAACATCACTAAAAGTATCAACAGCAATGATTTCCATATTGTCTCTAACCTCACTAGGAATATCTTTTAAATCCCTTTCGTAATTTTTTCTTGGGATTAAAGCTGTTTTTATATCTGCTTTATAAGCTGCAATTAATTTTTCTTTTAATCCGCCTATTGGTAAAACTTTTCCTTTTAAATCTATTTCACCTGTCATTGCAACATCTGCTTTAACCTTTTTATCACTAAAAATAGAAGCAATGGCTATGCTTATCGTAATGCCTGCGCTTGGGCCATCTTTTGGAGTAGCTCCATCTGGCACATGTATATGAATATTATAACTATCATAAACATTAACTTTAGGATCGATAATTATTTTTTTAGGTATTTTTATTTTTCCTTCATCGATTAAAACTTTTATCATGCTAAAAGCAATTCTAGCTGATTCTTTCATTACATCACCCAAACTTCCCGTGAGCGTTAATTCTCCTTTACCTTTAATTTTTACAGCCTCTACTTTTAAAACATCTCCACCTACACTTGTCCAAGCCAAACCATTAACCTGACCTACTTGATTTTCTCCATTATTTTTTTCTATTTCAAAAACTTTTTTATCTAAAAATTCATTCAAATTTTTTGTATTAATAATGACTTTTTTAATATTTTCTAAAAGTAGTTTTTTAGCACTCTTACGACACAACTCTGCCACTTTGCGACGCAAATTTCTGACTCCTGATTCACGAGTATAATCACTAATGATTAACTCTATAGTTTCATCATCAATAGATAATTCATTGGATTTTAAGCCATGTTTTTTAAGCTCATCTGGAATTAAATATTTTTTCATTATATGAAATTTTTCACTTGGAGTATAAGAGCTAAGTTCTATAAATTCCATTCTATCTCTTAAAGGTGCAGGAATATTGCTAATATCATTTGCCGTTGCTATAAAAATGACTTTACTTAAATCAATATTAAAATTTAAATAATAATCCCTAAATTTAGAATTTTGCTCTGGATCTAAAATTTCTAAAAGCACCGCACTTGGATCGCCTCTAAAACTGCGATTTAATTTATCAATTTCATCCAATACAATTACAGGATTAATTTGTTTTGCCTCTATGAGTCCTTGGGTAATACGTCCAGGCATAGCGCCTATATAAGTTCTACGATGACCACGTAGCTCATTAACATCTTCAAGTCCGCCTAAGGCTATGCGAATAAGCTCTCTTTTTAAAGCTTTTGAAACAGAATTTGCCAGTGAAGTTTTACCCACGCCAGGAGGTCCATAAAGACAAAGTATAACTTTAGCACCATCTTTTTCTGCTATTTTTCTTTTTTCTAAAAGTTCCCTAACTGCAAAATATTCTTCTATGCGTTCTTTTGGTTTATTTAATGCATAATGATCATGGTTGAGCTGTTTTGAAACTTCTTTAATATCAAGTTTTTTCTTAGAAATTTTTTCAAAAGGAATATCTAATGCTGTTTCTATGTAAGTTTGAATCATCGATGCTTCGGAATTATCTTGATGAATGCGTTCGAATTTTTCAATTTGTTTTTTGATTTCTTTATAAGCATCTTCGTGCATAAATTTCTTCTTTAATTCCAGACGCTTTTGATACTCTCTAACCTCATCTTCTTTTTGTGTGTCAGAACCAAGCTCTTTTTGAATTTGTCTTAATTGTTCTTTTAAAAAATATTCTTTATTTACCTTATCAATACGAGAATGTACTTTATTTTTAATTTCTTTTTGAATTTTATTGGCTTCTATTTCTTGGGCAATTAAATCTATTAATTTTACTAATTTTTGCTCAAGATCTGTTAAAACAAAAAACTCATAAGCAACTTGTTTTTTAATACGCACAGTATTTAAAATCAAATCACAAATCCTAGACGCATCAAAACCTTCTTCAATTGTTCTTAAAAGATCCGGAGAAAAATAATGACTAATATTTGCCAAATTTTTTACCTTCTCTTTTAAAACTTCAAGAAGCGCTTCTTTTTTAGTTCCTTCTAAAAAGTCTTCTTTTATAAGTTCTATCTTGGCTTCTAAAGGTTTATTAGAAATTTGCTCTATAATTTTACCCTTAGCATATCCTTGAAAAAGTATTTTCACCCTTCCATCAGGTAAAGGAACTTTTCGCATGATAGTCCCAATCACTCCACAATTATAAATTTCATCAAAATTTCTTCCATTTTCCAACCTTGAAGGCGCAACAAAAAGCATACTATCATTTTTAATCGCAAGATCTAAAGCTTTCATATTGGATGAATCGTTAATAAAAATAGGAGTTATCATAAAAGGATATAAAAATAATTCATCTTCAACCAATACTGGTAAATTTGCTGGATAATTTTGTATCTCTTCAATCTGCATTTATTTTCCTTGTTTATTAAAATCTTTCAAATATACTTCTATACCAAGGAAGCTCAGGTTTGATAATACTTTGCTGATAAAATTCACTTTCTTGAAGTCTTTGTTTATAAATTTGTGCACTTTCATCATGTCCTATGCGCTGGTATAGATTTTCTATAGTACTATTAAGATAAAAAACCGCTAAATTAAATTTTGTAAGCATTGTCTGAACCAAAGGTTCATATTCTGTATAAGGATAATCTTTCAAAAAAGTATCTATTTCTTTTTGGCTTTCAAGCATTAAAGCCTGATTACGATTTGGCACTGCAAATGCATCAAATTTTGCTTTAATTTTAAGATAGCGAATATAATCAGCATTGCGTGAATTTCCAAATTTTTTATTATATTCATCTAAATAAAATTCAGCTAACTTATATTCCTCTTCATCCATATGAGCTTGTGCTAAAATAATTAAAGTAGTTTCCAATAAAGGATCGGCAACGTGCTCACTTGCCATACCATTATAATGATCATCGGCTTTTTCCAAATCCTTGTCCTGTAAATCTTTAATAATTTGCTTATACCACTCACTAGCACTAAGATTGTATAAACCTTCATCATTTTTTGTACTACACGCATTAAAAAAAACACTTAAAAAAACCAATAAAAAAATACCTTTTTTCATACCTCACCTTGATTTATATTCTCAAAAATCTATATTTTAACGATTTTATAATTATGTTCTTCTAAAATTATAATAAAATTAATTAAATAATTTAAAATTTTGGAATGATTATTGCTTATTTTATGTTAAAATATTAAACATTATAACTTGAGGAGAAAACATGACCCTAGCTGTTAAATGCCCTATCTTAGGTTTTGAAGAAACCAAAAATATGGAATTTTCAACTATCGATGAAGTATTTGTAAGACTTAAAAGTCTTGATGGTAAAGACTTTTCTTTTGTTTTAATTAATCCTTATTTGATTAGACCTGATTATGAATTTGATATACCAACTTATTATCAAGAGCTTCTTTCTTTAACACCTGAATCTAATATGAAAATTTTTAATATAGTAGCCATAGCAAAAAGCATTGAAGAATCGACAGTGAATTTTCTAGCTCCAGTAGTCATTAATCTTGATAATAATACTATGGTACAAGTGATACTAGATACAGTTAATTATCCGGACTTTTTTCAAGCTGATCAAATTGCTAATTATATTAAAAAATAATGCTCTATATACTTGCAAATGGAGCTATGGCAACAGCCTTAGCCTATGGATTAAAAGATGATTATGAAATTTGTATAGTAGGAAGAAGTATAGAAAAACTTCAAGCCCTCACCAAAGAAGGCTTTAAAACCTTACTTTACAAAGATTTTAACATAGAAGGTAAAGATGTTATTTTAGCATTTAAACCCTATGCTTTAGAAAATATTGCTCAAATGCTAAAAGGACAAGCACGTATCTTAATCTCTGTTTTAGCCAATGTTGATTTTGAAAAACTACAAACCATCAAAGCTCAAAATTATGTTAGAATAATGCCTAATACAGCAGCCAAATATAAGGCTTCAACTACACCATATATACTTAAAAACTCTCATTTTGAAAATGAAATTTTAGACATTTTAAAAACTTTTGGCTCGGCTTATAAATTAGATAATGAAATACAAATGAATGCAGCTATGGCGATTAGCGGCTGCGCTCCTGCTTTTTTAGCACTTATAGCAGAAAGTATTGCTAATGCTGGAGTTTATGAAGGTTTGTCAAAAGAACTTAGTCTCAATCTTACGCGCTCTTTATTTAAAAGCTCTAGTGCTTTACTAGAATATGAACATCCAGCTATTATCAAAGAAAATATTTGCTCCCCTGGCGGAGTTACAATAAAAGGCATAAAAATACTCGAACAAAAAGGAATTCGCGGAAGTTTTTTTGAAGCCATAAATGCTAGCAGCGCTAAATGAAAAAGGCTTTCATACTTATAGAAAGTATTAGTGCTATAACGATCATATCTTTAATTTTCATTGGCATTTTTTATTACTATACTCAACTTTACAAAAACTATGAAAATTTAAATATTTTTGAAAGACTCTATAAACTTCAAGAAGAATTATATGAAAAGCCCATTTTTAAAACCATCATACTTCAAACTTCAGCCTTAAAACCTATAGTTTTACAAGAACAGTTTGTTAATGATGGTATATTTCAATTTCAAAAATTATACTTTCAAGATCAAAATTATAGCGTTTATTTTAAAGAATGAGCAAAGCTTTTACACTTTTTGAACTTATAATATCACTAATACTTTTTACTTTTATAACTAGCTTACTTTCAAAACCTTTAATGGATTTTTATCATTTAAATTTCACTGCTTTACATACAAACAATCTTATCACTCAAGCACATTTAAACTTGCTTAAAATAGAAAAATTAATACAAAATTGTATTAATATTACATTTTCACAAAATACATTAAAATGTCTTTTAAAAGATGAGTTAATTAGCCTAAAAGATAATAAACTTTATCTTATTAATTCTGCTCTTATTTTAGAAAATAATCATACACTTTATTCACCTCATTCTGATTTTAAAACACAACTCCAAAATAGAAAAGATTTATATAATGACAATGAGCATATTAGCTATGCTTATAAAATTAATAAGATTGAAAAAATATCCATCTTAGAAAATGGTATATCTACAAATTTTACAGGTAGTTTTATTCCTTTGCAAGCTCAATTAGTTATCAAATTGCAAAATGAAGAACTTATATATGAAATAAAGCCAAAATTTAATGAACAATTAAACCAACAAGGATTAATTTCTAAAAACATAAGCTCATTTAACCTGCAAAACAATAAATTAAAAATTTGCCTAAAAAGACAAACAAAATATTGCCTTGAAAAAAGAATTTTACTATGAAAAAAGCTTATGTTTTAATTTGGACAATTTTTTTAATACTACTAATAAGTCTATGGATGAGCTTGACCTTAAACATATCTAGCTACACTCCAAAAATAATCCAAGATAGTTATTACTACCTTCAAGCTCAAATTTTAAGTCACAATGCAACACAATTTTCTAAATATTTTTTATATCAAGCAAAGCAAGAAAATAAAGAATGTTTAGATAATATATATTTTAATTACGCAAAAGCTTTGATTAAAATAAAATATTTTTATCCTATTGCACAATGTGTTAATTTTAAATTTTCCAACTTTAATCCCGATGCAAATTTAAACAAAGATGGTGTTATTATAGCCCACATTAGCATTGCTTTAAATCGTGATAAAAATGTCAATGATGAAATTTTACTCACAAAAAGCATTATCATTTATCCCAAAGAAAATTTTTGGAATTTAAAAAATTAAACCAAAGTCTTAGCAAGCTTAACACACTCTAAAAGACTTTGATTTTCGCATATATAAAGATTTTTAAAATTTAAAAGCTTCTTTGCTGTGCTTTGTCCTATAACTACAACCTTATCTTCTTCTTTTAAGCTATAAAATTTTAAAAAATTTTCTACACTTAAAGGAGAGGTAAATATAAAAATAGCAGGATGAGTAAGTTTTTTGTCACCTTTTTTAAAAACATTTTCATAAACAATCACTTCATCTAAATCCACACCTACATTTTTAAGATCCAAATTTAAAGTTGAAACAATATTTTTAGCCCTTAAATACAAACATTTTTGCGTTTTTAATTCCTCTTTAAATTCAAGAAAAAGATCTTTTCCATAAGCCTTTGATGGAATTTTAATCTTTTTAAAACCTAAATTTTTAGCGTATTGAGCTGTACTTTGTCCTACAGCGTATAAATTGAGTTTAAAATTTAAAGTGATTTTTGCATGTTGTAAAGCTTTTAAAGCATTTTTTGAAGTACAGATTAAAGCATCATATAAACTTAAATCCACACTAAAATCGTAAAAAATAATCTCATTTAAAATAAGATTTTCCACCCCTTTAAAAGGAGTTTCATTTAAGAGGTAAATTTTCATAGATTTTACGCTTTAGCTCTTTAGCTGCCAAAAAAGCATCTTTAGCATCCATGATCGCCCTAACCACAGCCACGCCGCTTAAATTTATACCCTTTAACTCATCAAGCACTGCTTTATCAACCCCTCCTATAGCTACAACCCCTATAGGACTTTTATCACAAATTTGGCTTAAAAGCTCAAGGCTTAAAAGCGAACTTTCTTTAGTAGGCGTTGCCTTGATAGCTCCGCAACCTAGATAATTTACTCCTTGTATAAACTCAAGTTGTTCTAGCTTTTTAAGGCTTAAGCCTATGATTTTTTCATCTCCTAAAAGCTTTCTAGCTAGTTTTACTTCTAAGTCTTCCTGCCCTAAATGCACCCCATCAGCATCTAAAGCTAAAGCTATATCTACTCTATCGTTAATCAAAAAAGGTATTTTATAAGCCTTGCAAAGTTTTTGTACCTTTAAACCTAGTTTATAAAATTCTCTTACATTAAGCTCTTTTTCGCGAAGTTGTATGATACTTACTCCGCCTTTTATAGCATTTTCTAAAGTATTTAAAAAACACTCCTCGCTTTTATTTCCCTTAGTAGCAACCAAATAAAGACTAAGATCTAATTTATTTTTCATCTAAAAACTTGAAAAAATGATTTGTAGGACCACAACCTTTTCCAAGATTGAGCGAATAATAAATCGCATTTCTTACATATTCTTTAGATTCACTAACGGCATGAAATAAATCCTTGCCTTTAGCTAAATTACTAGCAATAGCCGAAGAAAGTGTACAACCTGTACCATGAGTATTTTTAGTTTCTATGCGTTCGCCTTTTAAAATATAAATTTCTTTTCCATCATAAAGCACATCATTGGCATTTTCTTCACTATGCCCACCTTTAAGTAAAACTGCCTTAGCCCCCAAGCTACATAAATGCTTAGCTGCTTTTATCATCTGTTCTTCATCAGCGATCTTAAAACCGCATAAAAACTCTGCTTCAGGAATATTAGGCGTAAGAATGTCTGCAAATTTTACTATGGTTTGTTTGAAAAAATCACAATTTTCTTGCGGCATTAAAGCATAACCATTTTTAGCAAACATTACAGGATCGATCACTATGTTTTGAGGTTTAAACTCGCTTAAATTTTTAGCTACACAGCTCATTAACTCACAAGAACCTATCATTCCGATTTTAGTTGCCTTTGGCACTATATCTTCAAACACGGCAAGCATTTGTTCATCCACGCTTTGAGCAGGTATATCGTGTACAGAAATCACCCTTGCGGTGTTTTCAGCTACCACACTTAAAACCACACTCATACCAAAAAGATTGTATGCGCTAAAGGTTTTAAGATCAGCTTGTATCCCTGCTCCACCACTACAATCACTTCCTGCTATAGTCAAAACAGGTATAAGTTCGCTTCCTTTTGCTTTCATAAATCTTCCTTTAAAATTTTGATCCATTCTTCACCCTTAGAGTTTAATTTTTGTCCTTTAAAACTCTGTTTTGCAAAAGCTACAATCAAAGCATGAAAAATTTGATAAAGTTCGTAAAGTTCGCATTTTTTTCTTAAAATTTTACACAAATTTTCTTGCTCACTCTCTATGCCACTTTGAAAAAATTCTCTTAATTCTTCATAATTTTCAAACTCATAGCCTAAGTAAAAAGCCAAACGCAAGCTATAACTATCTACAACCAAAATCTCTCTTTTGCAAAGATAGTTTAAAATACCATCAACACTTTCAAAACCTAAACCTTTGATATTTAAAAGCCATTCTCTGCTTACATTTGTTTTAAAATTTTCTAAATTTTCATAAGTGTTTATGATACTTTCTACCAAGCCTTTTAAACGCTTGGCTTTGGTATTATAAAATCCGCTAGGCTTAATTAAAGTTGCAAGTTCTAAATTGGATAAAGTATTGATTTGTTCTAAGCTTGCAACATTTTCTTTTTTTAAATTTTCTAAAGCTTTTAAGACATTTTTCCAATTTGTATTTTGAGTTAAAATCACAGAAATTAAAAGCTCAAATTCACTCAATCCTTGATTTTCAAGCCAATCAAAATCATGATAATTTAAATCCAAATTTAAAAGCTTGGTAAAAATTTGTGCTCCAGTCATTTAAAATTCTCCTTAAAAGCCAAATAAAATTGCTTTGCAGTACGACCACTTCTACTTGCTCTTAGAGTAGCAAATTCTTTAGCTTTAGCGTGTAAAGGCTCTTTATCACAAGAATAATCTTTAAAATAAAAATCTATCATCTTTAAATACTCTTCTAAATTTCCCTGATAAAAACTTAACCACAAACCAAATCTATCACTCAAGCTTAATCTTTCTTCGGCAGCATCGCTTAAATGAAATTCTGTATGTGCAATTTGCGTATCAAGATTATCAGCAATGCTTTCACTTAATAAATGCCTACGATTTGAACTCGCATAAATAATTATATTATTTGGGGCTTTTTCTATGCTTCCCTCAAGTAAAGGTTTTAAAAATTTATAACTATCATCTCCCTTCTCAAAAGAAAAATCATCACAAAAAAGTATAAATTTAAAATTTTCCAATCTGATTTCATCGATGATATCTGCTAAGGCAAATAAATCTTCTTTATTTAATTCGACAAGTCTTAAGCCCTGTTCTTTAAATTCATTAAATATAGCTTTAATTAAACTTGATTTTCCAGTGCCCTTAGATCCCCATAAAAGTGCGTGATTTGCTCCCTTATCTTGAATGAAATTTAAAGTATTTTCATAAAGTGCTTTTTTTTGACTTTCCATACCTACTAAATCTTTTAAAGTGATAGGATCAATTTCAAAAATAGGCTTTAAATAGTCTTTTCTTGCTCTATAAATTGCTGCATAAGTTTTATTCCAATCCATTTTAAACCTTTCTTAAATGCGTTAAAATTGCCTCTAAAATATCATCATCGTCTTTGCTTTTTGCTTTGATGAGTTCTTTTTCATCATTTAAAGCAGTAAATTGAATATTTTGCTCATAATTGCTAATACTTTTAAATTTATTTAAAGCTAAAATTTTAATAATAATCAAAGATAAAAATTGCTTAGTATAAATGTCAAGTTTTCCAAAGCGATCTTCAATTTCACCTTCGATCTCATAAACCTCATGAACTTGCTCACACTTACTAAGTCTTCTATAAAGTTCTAATCTTAGGCGATCTTCACTGATAAGATCACTATTTAAAAAGGCATTAACATTGAGTTTTAAATCAAGTTTATTTTCTTTTTGATCCACTTCATTTTTACTTAAAGCATTAAGTTCATCTTCTAACATTTTAAGATATAAACTATATCCAATTTGCTCGATATGTCCACTTTGATCCACGCCTAATAAATTTCCGCCGCCACGAATTTCAAGATCATGATAAGCCAAAACAGAACCTGCTCCTAAAAAAGAATTACTTTCTAAAGAAACAAGACGCTTTAAAGCATCCTTTGTAATAGCATTTTTATCTTCGATTAAAAAATAACAATAACCTTGCTTATCACTTCTTCCCACACGCCCACGCAATTGGTGTAGATCAGCCATACCAAAACGATCGCTTTTTTCTACTATAATAGTATTTGCATTAGGTAAATCAATCCCACTTTCTACTATAGAAGTACTTAAAAGCAAATCATATTCTTTGTTTTCAAATTTTAACATTTCTTCTTCTTGCACCTTGGAATCGATTTTAGAATGCAAAATCAAAATACGCAAAGTAGAAAAAAGTTCTAATAAATGCTTTTTACACTGCTCTATGCTTGCAATATGATTATGAATATAAAAAATTTGCCCGCCACGTCTTAACTCTCTTGCTATAGCTTCTTTTAAAAGTGCGTCATCATTTTCTTTAACAAAGGTTCTTACATCCATTCTATCTTCTGGTGGAGTTTGTAAAACACTATAAGATTTTATAGAACTTAAAGCTTGATTTAAGCTTCTTGGTATAGGGGTTGCTGACATAGATAAAATATGTGAATTTTGAGTGATTTCCTTAAGTTTTTCTTTTTGCTTCACTCCAAATTTATGCTCTTCATCGATAATAACAAGAGCTAAATTTTCACATTCTACACTTAAAAGAGCATGAGTTCCTACAACTACACAAGCTTTATTTTCTTTTAAATTTTGTAAAACTTGTTTTTTTTCTGCACTACTTGTAAAGCGATCAAGTTTAAAAACCTTTATATCAAAAGGATCAAAACGCTTTTTTAAGGTTTTATAATGCTGATGAGAAAGCAAAGTTGTGGGTGCAAATAAAAATGCGCAAAATCCACTTTTAACCACTGGATAAATAGCATTCATAGCAACTTCAGTTTTTCCAAAACCCACATCACCGCTTAAAAGCCTATCCATGACTTTTCCACTTTGAAAATCTTGCAAAATTTCATGACAGGCTTTATCTTGATCGCTTGTATAAATAAAACCTGCACTAGCTATAAAATCAGCTTGTCTATTTAAATCCACTGTGATTTTTTTTGCTTGCATCAAAGATCTTTTAGCGGCCATAATAACAATTTCAGAAGCTATGGCTAAAAGTTTAGTTTTTAATTTTTCTTTAAGCTTAATAAAACTTGTTTTACCTAGTTTATCTAAACTTGGAATAGATCCACTCACGCCCAAATATTTATCAATCAAATAGAGATTTTCCACTGGTAATAAAAGCTTATCAAAATTTTGATACTCTATAGCAACAAACTCTTTTTTTGCTCCGCTTATCACTATCATCTCAAGACCTAAAAATTTACCTACCCCATAATCTTCGTGTACTATATAATCCCCATTTTTAAGCTCATCTATAATCAAACTAGCTTTTTTTCTTGTTTTTTGTTTTTCTTTTTGATTTAAAGAAATGATTAGCTCTTCAGGACTAATAAGATTAAGCCTTAAATCACTTTTTACAAAATGGATATTTTGAGTATCTTCAAGCTCTAAAGCTTTAAACAAAGCTTCGTTTTTAGCTAAAAGTGTGATTTTTTTATTTTTATGAAATTCAAAAAAATCTTTATTGTAAGAACTTTGCAATTCTTTAAATTTTTTAGCTTGAGGTAAAATTTTTACATTCACAAAACTTATATCTTTTTCATATTCATTAATACCAAACTCTTCACAAGCTAAAAAATCAAGTTCTAAATAATCAAAAAAATCATCAATACACCAAAACCCTAAAGAATTAATATCATGTATTAAAGTATCGCTTTGAAAATCTTCTAATTTGTCCTTAAAAATTTCATAATTTTCTTTGTCAAAATATTTTAAAAAAGGACAAATTTCAAAATATTCCAGTTCATTAGGGATAGACTTTTGACTTTGCAAATCAAAATATCTTATACTTTCAATCTCTTCACCAAAAAGTAAAATTCTAATAGGATTTTCTTCATTGATACAAAAAATATCAATAATATCCGCACGAATTGAAATTTCACCTTTATCCTGAACTATATCTACAAATTCGTATCCTAATCTTGAAATTTTATCTTCAAAACATTTCAAATCAAAATTTTGTTTTTTATCGATATGATAATTTTGTAAATGTTTTTTTGAAGGAAGTTTTTTTAAAACAGTATTTAAAGGAGAAATAAGGATTTTTTTTTCTTCTTCTTTATGATAAGCATTTAAAATCTTACAAAGATCAAAAAGTTCTTTAGAAAAAGCCCTTAAATCATCTCCAAACTGCGCTCTAAAATCAGGTAAAACAAAGGTTTTTAAACCCTTAAATCGTGAAACTTGAGCGAGCAAATCTGCTTGTTTTTCATCTTTACAAAGCAAAAGTTCACAAATTTTTGGATTTTGTAGGTATTCATAAAATGAAGCTTGCATTATTCTTCGTTGTTATTTTCAATAAGTTTGATAGTATCTTCTTTAATTTTACTAGTTCCATTAAAGCGACCGCCATTTTCTATAGAAATTTTTTGCGTTGAAATATCGCCATTAACAACTCCGCCCGCTAAAATTTCTAAACTATTGGCCTCAAGTTGCCCTTCAAAATACCCATTTACTACAATTTTATCTGCTTGTAATTCACCTTTTAAATTTCCATTTTTTCCGATAACTACAATGCTTTCAGAATGAATAATACCACTTAACTCTCCATCGACATGAAGCATAGAAGCAAAATAAAATTTACCCTCAATTCTCGCACCTGAAGAAATTACTGTTGTTTCTGAGCTAGGACTGGATGTTGGGCTGATACCGCCTTTATTAAAGATTGCCATGGAACTCTCCTTTCTTGATTAAAAAAATCATTCATATTTTTTCTTTGCAAATTTAAAAAATACAAAGGTTCTAAAGTTTTATTAATAAACCTTACCTCATAGTGCAAATGCGGTCCCGTAGAAAGACCTGTATTGCCACTATAACCTATCAACTGCCCCTTGCTAACAAATTGACCTGCTTTGACTACTTCTTTGCGCATCATATGAGCAAATACTGTTTTAAAACCAAAATTATGCAATAAAATTACATTATAGCCATAGCCATTATCACTATAACCTGAAAATTCCACTACTCCACTTGCTGGTGCATAAATAGGAGTACCAATTTCTGCTCTTAAATCAATACCAGGATGAAATTCCCTTCTTTTTAAAAGCGGATGCTCTCTCCAGCCAAAATTTCCTGTAATGCCTTTATTTTCAATAGGCCATCCATTAGGAATTTGCCCCAAAATTCCAAGCTGCTGCTCATTGGTAAGCTGAAGATTATCAAGTCTTGCACTAATTGTAAGATTATTTTCTGCTTCTAAGCCCAAAGCCTCTTCAAAAGAAGCTATTTTATCTTCTATAGCTGCATACTGCTGAGTTTTTTCTTCTATGCTTTTTTGCATTTGCGAATTAGATAATTCCAATTCTTTGCTTTTTTTCAAAAGCTCCTCACGCTTTTCACTGATATCACTAAGTTTGCTATCGAGATATTTGATATAAAAACCACTAAAAACTAAAAATAAAACAATAAAAGCAATAGTATAAAAAACTATTTTTTTGATTATTTGATTTAAATAAAAATGTCTTGAACCGTTAATATCTGTAATGGTAATAGTGAATTTATTTTTTACCACACCACTCCTTTAAAAAATTTTCTACCAGCATAAAAGAGCCAAAAACTAGATTTTTTTTATTTTCTTCTAATTTTACAAATTCTTTACATTGTATGCCTAGCTTTGATGCAATACTATAAATTTCATCATCAGCCAGCTTTCGTTCTGCACTTTTATATTTATATATTTGTATTGTATCAATAATAGGCTTTAATGCATTTAAAATTTGAAAAATATCCTTATCCAAATAAGCATTATAAATAAGATTTATTTTTTCTCCTTGAAATTTATCAAGCATAGCCTTAGCAGCCATGGGATTATGACCCACATCAACAAAAAAATTTGGAGAAATTTCTTGGCATCTTCCTTGTAAATTTAACTCTTGTAACTTTTTTAAAGCTTCTAAGGTTTTTTCTTGCGAAGTTAAAATTTCACAAGCCTTTAATGCAAGCTTTAAATTATGCTTTAAAAAACAAGGTAAAACAAACTTTTTACAATAAATCTCAAAATTTTCTTTCAAAAAAGGATTTAAGGAAGAAACTTGCAAATCAGCTTTTTTTAAAAAAGCAATTTTTTTTGCTAAGTTTAAAACATTTTGCTCTTGCTCATCACTTATAAGTGCTATAGGTGCCATAATTTTAAGCTTGGTTCTTGCAATATCTTCTAAAGAATTACCCAAAATTTGAACATGGTCAAATCCAATTCTTGTAAAAATATTCATTCTTCTTTCAAAAACAGAAGTAGCATCATATTCTCCACCCACCCCTGCTTCTAAAACAATGAAATCGCATTTTTGAAATAAAATCATAGCTAAAAAAGTAGCATATTCGAAATAACTTAATTTTTGCAAGTCTTGTTTAAAAATTTCTTCAAGTCTTATATGAGCTTGTTCTAATTCTTCATCATTTGCAATCTTACCATCAAGATAAAATCTTTCATTAAAACTGAAAATATGCGGGCTAGTATAATGTCCTATTTTATAATTTAAATTTTCTAAAAGTTGGGTTAAATATCTACCCGTGCTACCTTTACCATTTGTGCCTATAAGTTGGATTATAGGAATATTTTTAAAATATTTCTTATATTTTTCATACATTCTAAACATCAAAAAACGATCAATTTTATCGTAATTTATACTTTTTTGAGCTAAAAAATTCTCAACTTTCATTATATTGTTCATTAACCGCTGCAATTTGCTTTATTAACTCATCTAAAATATTAATACTTGGCTTACTTTGCTTATCAAGATAAGCCACATGAATTTTGGGAGTTATAATATCTTGCTTATAAATAAATCTAAAATTTTCTATAGTTTTAAGATTTGTATTTACAAGCTGTGTAATTTCATCTTTGCTTTTTCCTGGTGAAACAATCAAATAACTCTTTTCATCTATCATCCACAGTTCATCAAATTCACTACAAGAATCTTTTAAAATTTTTTTAAATCGAACAAAAATTTCATTCAAACTTCCCATACCATATTTTTCCATAATGAAACGGTAATTTACTATAGAAAATAAAGCTAAAGAATAATTAACTTTATACTTATTAAAATTTTCATCCATTTTATCAAGCTCTTTAAGAACACTCCAAGCCTCTCTCTCCTCTAAGCTTTGCGTGAATTCAATTTGATTATTTAAAGATGTAATTTTTTCTCCAAGTTGTTTAAATTTTAGTTTTAAATCCTCAAAACTAAGTTTTACTTCCCCATTTTCATCTGGTTTTAAGGTATTGATAAAATCCATATTTTTTTCATTCGATTTATTAAGCAAGATAATCAATTCATAGATTTTTTTTAGATTATCATTAAAAAAAATTAAATTTTTTTGGACATACATATTATCAACCATTATACGATGATTTATAAATTCCATTAGTTCGTTCTTAAAATTTTCTTCGCCTATTGCAAAAGGCTTTTGTGTTAAATTTTGTATAAAACCTTGAATTTTTAAATCTTCCACCAATGAAGGATTTAAACCTAAGCATAATAATTCACTAAAGTGCTCATAACTACGCTCTTCAAGTTTAACTAAGAGTTTTTTAATCACGCTATCATAATCATCATATTTGCTAATGCCATATTTACGAACTTGTTCTTCTAAGTCATTTTCATCGTAATTTCTTTCAAGCTCTTTCCATTTTTTAGTAAGCAAGTAAATACTTTCACTATCCATAGTTTTAGAAATTCTAATCGAAGTCACCTTAGCCAAATCTCTTATCTTTTTATCCTTGCTTATTTGCAAAATTTTAGATATAGTATATAAAAAATCAAAAAATTCACTAAATTGTTTTCCGCTTTGTCTATTTAAAACAGAAATTAAAAAACTAATTAGTTCTTCTAAACTTCTTATAGATTTAGAATTTAATTCTTGTTGATAAATCGGTAAAAGCAAGGTTTTGTATTTGTCAAGTTTAGCTTTATTTGAGCTTGTGATACCATATTTTAAAGATAATTCTTCAAAAATTTCCGTATAATTTTCAGGAGTTGGTTTTAGTTTTCTTTCTTTTAACGCAATTAAAGTTTGCTTTGCTATTTCATTAGTATTTGGAATCACGTTTTTGCCCTTTAATAGCAATTACGGAAATAAACTCATCAAATGCCTCGCTTGAAGCTGCTCGAATAGCCTCATACCTTGCAGAATCACTAATAATACTATTTGGAGAAATTTCAAAATTATAACTTCCACTTGTACTAAAAGCCTGACTTGAACCATCTTTAAAGACAACATTAAAATCTAAATTTAATTTAGCTTTATAACTAATGACATAGCCATTTTTATCATAAGCTAAAGGAATAAATTCTAAATTATTCATTTTAACATTGATTACATCATCTGCCTCGTGTTTTAAAGCAAGTTTACGCCCTAATTTTGAAATTACCATTTCTTTTAAAGTATCGGCAACATAGATACTATTTTTTGGGTCTTGTTGACTTAATTCAACATTAACATAAACCTTCTCATCGAAAATATTATTAGCGATTTTTGATGTAGGAACATATCCACAAGCACCTAAAAATAAACCTATACAAAAAATTAAAATCTTTTTCATTTAATCACTAGATTAACTAGCTTTCCTTCCACATAAATTTCTTTAACTATACTCTTACCTTCAAGCCATTTAGCAGTATTTTCTTTTGCAAAAGCTAAAATTTCTTCTTTACTCGCACTACTTGAAATTTCAAATTCAGCCCTTTTTTTACCATTAATACTTACAGCTAAATTTAAAGTATCTTTTACAAAAACCTCTTCTTTAAGTTCTAATTTTTTGAAATTTTTACATTTAAAAAGCTCCTCGCTAAGCTCAAAACAAACATGAGGAATAATAGGCTCTAAAATATTTAAAATAATATAAAAAGCCTCTTGCTCCAAAGCTTCATTTTTGCAAAGCGCTAAAGCATTTAAAGCTTCCATGCAAGCTGCAATTAAAGTATTGAAAGCAAAACTTTGATGATAAACTTCAAAAGATTTTTTCAAAGCTTCATATACCTTTAATCTTGCATATTTTTCTTCTTTATTTAAATTTTCTTGTTTTAATTCTACAAGCTCACCTTTTTTAACATTTTGCGCCCTATCATAGAGTTTGCAAATAAATCTATAAGCCCCTTCAACCGCATCATCATTCCATTCAAGCTCTTTAGCCGGAGGCGCAGCAAAAAGTATAAAAAGTCTTGCGGTATCAGCACCGTATTTTTCTATAATCTCATCAGGATCTACAACATTGCCTTTTGATTTTGACATTTTAGCACCATCTTTTAACACCATACCCTGAGTTAAAAGTCTATCAAAAGGTTCATTTTGTGTTAAATAACCCAAGTCTCTTAAAGCTTTTTGGAAAAATCTCGCATAAAGTAAATGCAAGATTGCATGTTCAATACCACCTATATATTGATCCACACTCATCCAATACTTTACACTTTTTTCATCTAAAGCTTTTTCCTGCCAAGTTCTCTCATCACTTGCAAAACGTGCAAAATACCAAGAACTTTCAAAAAAAGTATCTAAAGTATCACTTTCTTTTTGAGCCTCTTTGCCACATTTAGGACAAATACAATTTTTCCAAGTTGGATGTTTATCAAGTGGATTACCCTCACCTGTAATTTGCACATCTTCAGGTAAGATAATAGGTAAATTTTCTAGTTTTTGAGGCACTATACCACAAATTTGACATTTAATCATAGGAATAGGCGCACCCCAATATCTTTGGCGTGAAACACCCCAATCACGAATTTTAAAATTTACAACCCTTTTTCCTATATTTTTAGCTTCAAACTGAGAAATGATTTTTAATCTTGCCTCATTACAATCAAGATTATCAAACTCTTGGCTATTAATTAATTTTCCTGATTTTTGCGTATAAGGTAAATTTTCTTGAGTTTGAATAACTTGTTTGATGGCAAGATTATATTTTGTTGCAAATTCAAAATCTCTTTCATCATGAGCTGGAACAGCCATAACCGCTCCACTACCATAATCAGCCAAGACAAAATTAGCCACCCACAAAGGAATTTTTTCTCCGCTTAAAGGATGAATGGCATAAATTCCTAGAAAATAACCTTCTTTTTCAGAACTTTGTCTTTCTCTTGGGCTTTGATTTTGAATAGTTTTGATTTTATTTAATACATCTTGATTTAATAAATTTTGCGAAAGCAAATTTTGAACAATTTTATGTTCTGGAGCTAAAGCGATATACGAAACTCCATAAATTGTATCTGCTCTTGTAGTAAAAACTTCTAAAGAACTTTCTTTGGTTTTTTGCTTGCTTTCTTCGTCTAAATTTAAAGAAAATTCCAAACCTTCGCTTTTACCAATCCAATTTTCTTGCATAGTTAAAACTTGATTAGGCCATTTATCTTTTAATTCTTCTAAATCTTTTAAAAGTTCCTCAGCATAAGCAGTGATTTTTACATAATAACCTGGCATTTTTTTCTGCACCACTTCATGACCACAACGCCAACATTTTCCGTCTTCAACTTGCTCATTAGCCAAAACCGTTTGATCTTGTTCACACCAATTTACATTTGCTTCTTTAGTGTAAATCAAACCTTTTTCAAACATCTTAATAAAAAATTCTTGCTCAAATTTTGTATAAAGTGGATCTGAAGTAGCAAGCATTCTTTTTTTAGAAAAAGAAAAACCTAAAGAAAAAAGTTCTTTTTTCATATAAGCTATATTTTCATAAGTCCATGACTTAGGATGAATTTTATGTTTAATAGCTGCATTTTCAGCAGGCATGCCAAAACTATCAAAACCTATAGGATGTAAAACATTAAAACCTATCTTGCGATAATATCTTGCCAAAGCATCACCTATAGTATAATTTCTTACATGCCCCATATGAATGCGTCCACTAGGATAAGGAAACATCGATAAAATATATTTTTTAGGCAAATTTAAGTCATCTTTTGGCTCAAAATATTCATTTTCATCCCAAATTTTTTGCCATTTTTTTTCTATTAAACTTGCTTCATAAGCCATAAATTCTCCTTACACAGTTCCTTTTTCATACATTGCACGATTGCGTTCTTTATCTTGTTTTCTTTTTGCTTTTTCAATTTCTTTATTTCTAAACTCAAGCACACTAAATTTAAACCATAATAATGTCGGACTTGCAACAAAGATAGAGCTTAAAGTTCCCGCTATAATACCTACAATTAAAGCCAAAGAAAATCCTTGTATCATTTCCCCGCCAAAGAAATAAAGTATCACAACGGTTGCTAAAGTCAACCCTGAAGTTAAAACCGTTCTTGATAAAGTTGCTGAAACACTTTCATTAATAATAGGTGCAAGTTCGGTTTTTTTACTTGTTTTAATACCTTCTCTGATTCTATCAAAAATAATAATTGTATCATTCAAAGAGTATCCAAGCACAGTTAAAACAGCAGCCAAAGTATCTAAATTGACATCAATTTTAAATAAAGAAATTGCTCCTAAAGTAATCACAACATCATGAATTTCACTGATTATAGCCGCAAGAGCAAAACGCCACTCAAAACGCAACGCTATATAAATTAAAATTGCTATCAAAGATACAGCTATAGCCATAAGTCCTTTATTTCTAAGTTCATCACCTACTTTTGGTCCTACCACATCAGCACGACGCACCTCAAATTTTCCCGTATCCTTTAAAAGAGTGCTTATATGCTCGCCTATATCATTGCTTACATTATCATTACTTCCTAAAAAGCGTATAGTTACTTCTTCATTGCTTCCAAACTCAGTTACAGATAAATTTTGAAAAGTTCCTTGATTTTCTAAAATTTCTCGAATTTGCGTTATAGGAGCTGCATTTTCATATTTAAGCTGAACTAAAGTTCCTCCGCTAAAATCAATGCCATATTGTAAACCCCTATCCCAAAGTAAATAAATAGAACCAAAAAACAAAATAAAAGAAAGGGAAATAGCAGCAAAACGCATTCTCATAAAATCATAAATTTTCTTTTCGCTAAAAAACTGCATTATCTTCTCCTATAGCCAAACCAAAATCTTGTATTATTATTTTTTTCTATGCGTTGCATAAAATAATCAAACATTCCGTGAGTTCCTAAAATAGCTGTAATCATAGAAACAACGATACCAATTCCCAAAGTCACAGCAAAACCTTTAACTGCTCCTGTTCCATAGGCATAAAGTGCTACCGAAGTAACTAAAGAAGTGATATTTGAATCTATAATCGCACTCATAGCATTTTTATAACCTTGTTCTATACTAACTCTTATATTTACTCCATCTCGCAAGAGTTCTCGTATACGCTCATTGATAATCACATTTGCATCTACTGCCATACCCACAGTTAAAACAAGTCCTGCCATCCCTGGTAAAGTTAAAGTTGCTCCAAACATAGCCATAACAGCAACTACTACCAAAACATTAACTAGCATTGCAATATTTGCAAAAATTCCTGCCACACCGTAATACATCATCATAAATACTACAATAAAAACCGATGCACCGATTAAGGCTATCATACTCATTTTAATACTATCAGCACCTAAAGATGGTCCTATGCTTCTTTGTTCAAGTAATTTTACAGGCGCAAGCAAAGCTCCACTTCTTAAAGCTACCGCCACATCGCGTGCTTCTTCTTGAGTAAAAGCTCCACTGATTTGCCCACTACCTCCGCCTATGCGTTCATTGATAGATGGAGCAGAATATACTTTATTATCAAGTACAATAGCAAGACGCTTTCCAACATTTGCTCCTGTATAATCAGCAAATTTTTTAGAACCCTCGGCATTTAAAGTAAAATTAATCACAGGATAATTACTCTTATCACTAATCCCTACTCTAGCATCAGTAAGCATAGATCCATCTAAAATAGGTATACTTTTTAAGGTATATTTTAAATTTGGATTTCTAGAATCAGGCACTAAAATCAGTCCATAACTCGCAGCCTCAGCGTCGCTCATTGTGGAAGCTTGACCCATTTTAGAATCATCAACTTCCATAAGTTGTAAATGTGCTGCTTTTGTGATGCGTTCTTTTGCTCTTAGTTCATCTTCTTTGGTTTTAATCCCTGCAAGTTCAACCAAAATCTTATCATTACCTTGTTTAGCAACTGTTGGCTCTGCTAAACCAAATTGATCAAGCCTATTTCTTATGGTTTCAACTGCTTGCAAAAGTGCAAAATTTTCTATATTTTTTACTTCTTCTGAGGTAAAAGAAATTTTATAGTGCATATTTTCACTTTGTATATTAATTCCTTTTATTTCTTTAAGCAAATTTTCAACTTTTGCAATATCCGCATTATCAAGCAAAGTAAATTCTAAAATATCATCATGGGTATTTAAGCCGTCATTTAAAATATTTTCTTTATTAAAAGAATAACTCAATGAAGATGCAATTGATTTTATTTTAGATTTTACAGCTTCTTCATTATCTACACCTAAGAGCATATAAAGCCCACCTTGCAAATCAAGCCCTAAATTAATCTTCACACCACGTTCTGACTGCAAAAAAGAAGGGAGTGAAAAAGCCACTCCAAAAATAAATACCGCTATAAAAATAATCAAGCGATAATTGATTTTAGAATTACGCATCAATTTTCTTTGCTATAAATTCTCTTGAAATTTTTGCAGTAACATTGTCTTCATTAAGCTTAACTTTGATAAAATCCTCCTCTGGTTTTACGACTTCACAAATAAGTCCGCCATTAGTGATGATTTTATCTCCTTTTTGCAAAGACTCAAGCATTTGTTTATGTGCTTTTGCTTGTTTTTGTTGCGGTCTGATCACCAAGAAATAAAAAATTGCAAATAACACTACAAGAGGTAATAATGAAGTTAAAATTGAATTTTCTGCCATATTTTTCCTTTATTCCAAAAAAATTAAACACTAATTCTATCATTTTTAAAATAATAAAAGTCTTTTTTATTGCAATTTTACTTTCAAATTCTATTTATCTATCATTTTTTGAAAATATTTTTACACAAACCATTAGCCCATTTTTAGCTATTTACGGGTTAGTTTTACTTCTAAAAAGTAAAAATTCTAAACAATATTTTTGGATAGGTTTTTTTGTAGGGATTCTTTGGTTTTGGTGGATTGGTTTATCTTCAATTTATTTTAATCTAAACTATTTAGTACCAATTATACCAATTATCATTGGTTTTATTTATGGACTACTTTTTAGATTATGTTATTTATTAAAATTTGATTTTTTAAGACTTTGTGGAATTTTTTGCATAAGTTTTATCCATCCTTTAGGATTTGATTGGCTTAATTGGGGAATTTTTACAGTTTATGGTTTTTTTGACCCAAGTTATCGTGGTATTATTTGCATATTTTTAATAGCATATTTCATCTATGAGGGTTATATATCAAGATATTATAAAATAGCAATTGTTCTTGTTTTATTCTTTAGTGGATTTCAATATAATGAAAAACAAGCTCAAACTCTTAATTTAAACTACAAACTCATCAATACTAATATCTCTCAAGATCAAAAATTTTTACAAGAAAATTTAAAATCAAATTCTGATATCCTAATTCAAGATATATTTCAAGCTATAAATGAAAAAAAAGAACTTGTAATCTTGCCTGAAACCGCTTTTGCTTTTGATTTAAAAAATACCAAATATGAACTTATGCTTAAAGAATTATCTTATAAAATTACCATTATTACGGGAGCATTTTATACTGAAAAAGAGCATACTTACAATAGCACGTATATCTTTAAAAAAGGCAATGTCTATATTTTAAATAAGCATTTTTTAGTTCCCTTTGGTGAAGAAATTCCATTTTTTAAAGACTTAATAAAAAAATATTTTCTTAAAAATATTGAAGAATTTTCCCAAGGTCCTATACAAAGCAAATATAAATTAGACAATCAAATTATTACAAATGCAATTTGTTATGAAGCTACCAAAGAACAAAACTATCAAAATTCACAAATTATTATAGCTCTAAGCAACAATGCTTGGTTTAATAATAGCAGCGAATACAAACTCCAACAACTCTTAATGAAATTTTATGCAAGTAAATATGGGGTTAGTGTTTATCATGCTACAAATGGTAAAGAGAATATAGTTATACTCCCTAAAAAGCTTTTAAGTAAAGATTGGAAAAAATTTATCCAAAGAAATATTTAATGATAAAAAATAATATTAAAATTTTAATTTTAAAGTAATTTAAGTTATTTTATATTATAATTCTGTCAAATAATATTTTGACTTAGAGGGGTTTTTACCCCAAAGCTAAATTAATTTAGCTTCCTTCCTAACTTTTATATTTATGGGGGATATTGAAAAATATCCCTCTAAGTCAAAAATTAATACAACTTCATTAATTCTTTATAATTATACAAGCCTTATTTAAGCTTGTATAATATTGTTAATTTTTTAAAGCAGCTTTTTAAACTGTTCTAGAGCATCAAGTTGTTCCCAAGGATAGTCCTTTTGTCCTACTTGCCCACGAGCCGCTACATCCGCATAAAGAAAAGTTTCTTTACTTGGTTTATCCAGATGAAATTTATCACGGATCCAATTTGGCGTTAAAGAGAAGTTTTGCATAACAAAATCACTTAAAACATCATCATTTACACTGGTATTTGTGCCCATACAATCCACACTTACCGAAGTAGGTTTTGCAACACCTATAGCATAACTAAGTTGAACAATACATTTTTTAGCAAGCCCTGCTGCAACTATATTTTTAGCTAGCCATCTACCTGCATAAAGTCCACTTCTATCAACTTTAGTATAATCTTTGCTCGATTGTGCGCCACCACCTATTGGAGAATAACCTCCAAAACTATCTACTATAAGTTTTCTTCCTGTTAAACCACTATCATGTAAAGAAGAATGATTAATATATTTACCAGTTGGATTGATTAAAATTCTAGTCTTATTAGGGTCAAAAAGTTCTTTTGGTAAATTACTATCTAAGATAAGTTTCATCACCAAAGATCTTAAATCTTCTATTTTCATACTTTCAACACAAGGCGCAGAAACTACTATAGTATGAATACTTTGCGGTTTGCAATTTTCAAAATTCGCCTTAGTGCCATAATCAATAGTTACTTGAGTTTTAATATCCACGCCAAGTTCGTGTGGATTTGCTTTTGCATAAGCGTAGACTTTATCACATAGCATTCTTGCATAGCTAATGGCTGCTGGCATGTATTCTTCAGCCTCACAACTTGCAAAACCAAACATAATGCCTTGATCACCTGCCCCTGTTTCGCCATCTTCTTGATCAACACCTTGATTGATATCAGGGCTTTGTTCATTTAAAAACACCATAACATCAACTTCATCAGGATGCAAACACTGCTCTTTGTTAAAATGCCCTGCCCCATCATAACCAATGTTTTTTAAAACATCTTTAACTAAATTATCGTAATCAGCTTTACTAAGTTTGTGATTTGACTTAACTTCGCCTCCTATCACAACCTTATTTCCTGCGACAAAAACCTCACTCGCCACCCTTGAATTTTTGTCATTTTTCAAGAGTATATCCACTATCGTATCAGCGATTATATCAGCGCACTTGTCTGGATGACCTGCACTTACGACTTCTGAAGTGAATAGATACATAAAAAGTCCTTTCATTTAAAATGAACCACAATTGTATCCAAATAAACTTATCAAAGCTTGATAAATTAAAAATTCTCTAAAATTAAGCAAAAATTAGCTAAAATCAACTTCTGATATAAAAAATATTTAAAAGGTTTTTATGTTTTCTAAAATCATTCAAAGCTACGCTAAAGGCAACCTCATAGTTCAAATTTGCATAGGTATAGTACTAGGAATACTTATAGGCATTAGTTCTAAAGAAATATCTGAAATTGCAAATTTACTCGGAATACTTTTTACAAGCGCCTTAAAAGCTATCGCTCCTATGCTTGTTTTTATTTTAATTTTAACCTCAATTTGCACTAAAGATTTTTCTCAAAGTGGTGCTAAGATCAAAAATATTATTATTTTGTATATAGTAGGTACCTTTCTTGCTTCAGCTTGTGCGGTTCTTGCTAATTTTTTCTTCCCTATAAAGCTTGTTTTAGATGGAGTTCAAACTGCTACAAACTCATCTCCAACCCACATGAGTGAGATTTTTAAAGATCTTTTATTTAAAATTGTCGATAATCCTATAAATGCTCTTTCAAGTGGGAATTATTTAGGAATTTTAACCTGGGCAATAGCTGGAGGCATAGCATTAAAACACTGCTCTAACGAAGCAAAACAAGTTTTTATAGATATCAATGAAGGGGTTTTGAAAATTGTTAAATTTGTAGTAAAACTTGCTCCTTTTGGAATTTTTGGACTTGTGGCTAATTCTGTAGTACAAACAGGAGCACAAGGCTTACTAAGCTATATAAAACTTTTATTTTTACTTGTAGCTACTATGCTTTTTGTTACTTTTGTTATCAATGCCTTAATAGTTTTTTTTTATACAAGAAAAAATCCTTTTCCTTTGATTTTTATCTGCTTAAGACACAGTGCATTTTTTGCTTTTTTCACAAGAAGTTCGGCAGCAAATATCCCTGTTAATATGGCACTTTGCGCCAAACTTGGCATAGATAAAGAATTTTATGGCATTTCTATACCTTTAGGAGCTACTATCAACATGGCAGGAGCGGCAGTTACTATAGCTATTTTAAGTCTTACTGCAGCCAATACCGTTGGTATAGAAATCAGTCTTTTGCAAGCCCTTTTATTAAGCATTATTGCCACCTTTGCAGCTTGCGGGGCTAGCGGAGTTGCGGGTGGATCCTTACTGCTTATACCTTTGGCTTGTTCTTTATTTAATATAGACTATGATATTGCTATGAAGGTAGTTGCCATAGGTTTTATTATAGGGATTATTCAAGATAGTGTTGAAACTGCTTTAAACAGTTCTACAGATGTTCTTTTTACAGCAATTTGTTCTAAAAATGAATTAAATTATAATATCAAATAAGGTAAAAGTATGCGTCATCTCATCACTACAAAGGATTTTAATAAAGTCGAAATTATGGAGCTTTTTAAAGAAGCAAGTGATTTCTTAGATGAAAAACCTAGAACTTTTCTTAAAGGAAAAAGTATCACGACAATTTTTTTTGAAAACTCTACACGCACCCTTTCATCTTTTGAAAGCGCTGCAAGAAGATTAGGTGCTAGGGTTTTACGCCTTGATGTTTCAAGATCAAGCTCTAGCAAAGGAGAAACTCTTTATGATACTGCTGCTAATTTAGATGCGATGAGTCCTAATGCTATTGTTATAAGACACGCAAACTCAGGAGTTCCTTTGATATTGGCAAAGCATATGCATTGTCCAGTTGTTAATGGAGGAGATGGAAAACACGCCCATCCTACCCAAGCTTTGCTAGATTTATTCACTATTTATAATCATTTTCAAGGCGATGTCGAAGGTAAGAAAATTTGCATCGTAGGTGATATCAAAAATTCCCGCGTTGCAGCGTCCAATATAGAACTTTTAAGCAGATTTAATCTTGATATTACCCTAGTAGCTCCACCACATTTTATGCCTAATACCCATCTTAAAAAACATTATAAGCTTGATGAGAATATCATAGCAAATTCAGATATTATCATGAGTCTTAGAACACAAACAGAAAGACATAATAAAACCGTTTATGCTTCACTTAAAGACTATGCAAATGATTTTTGTATTCAAAAAAGCTTGGTAAAAGATAAAAAGCTTATTTTACTACATCCAGGCCCTGTAAATCGCAATATTGACATAAGCGATGAAATGATGAGTGATGAAAGAACTTTAGTTTTAAAACAAGTTAAAAATGGAGTGGCCATTAGAATGGCTGTTCTTAAAAAACTCATATTAGAAAATGAAGGATAAAAAATGTTAGAATGGGATTTAAGTGCTTTATTTCACAATAAAGAAGCGTTGCAAAATTTTACACAAGATCAAATCCAACAAAGTTTAAATTTTAAAAAAGACTATGAAAATAAACTCTATACATTAAATGCTAATGAGTTTTTACAAGCTTTAAAAGATTATGAAAATTTAAATCAAGCTCTTGGCAAAATCATGACTTATGCTTATTTGCTTTTTGCTAAAAACACTCAAAATGGTTCTTTTTACGCACAATACGAAGAAGAATGCAAAAAAATAGAAGAAAATTTACTCTTTTTCGAGCTTGAATTTTGTGAGTTAGTTCCTGAAAAAAGTCAAGAATTTACAACTTTTTGTAAAGATTATGATTTTTATCTTTCTAATTTATTGCAAAACAAACGCTATAATCTTAGCAAAAACGAAGAACGCATTATGCTCTATCTTTCAAATACAGGTGCAAATGCTTTTAGTAGGCTTTTTGATGAAAGTATGAGCGCTTTAAAAATCCCTTTTGAAGGTAAAAAACTTAGTGAAGAAGAAATTCTAAGCAAAATGTATGATGAAGATAGAAAGATACGCAAAAAAGCTGCTAAAAAATTCAGTAAAGTTTTGCAAAAAAATAGCAGACTTTTAAGTTTTATTATCAATATGATAAAAACAGAAAGAAAAAATATAAGCTTATTAAGAGGTTATGAAAATGCTGAAATTTCAAGACATATCAGCAATCAAATTTCACAAAAAAGCGTTGATTCTTTGATAGCAAGTGCGCAAAAACATTTTAACTTAGTATCGCAATTTTACAAAAGAAAAAAACAAATTTTAGGCTATGATGAGCTTAAAGACTACGACAGATATGCGCCCATAGGAAAAGAAGCAAGTTTTGATTTTAAAACAAGTAAAGATATTGTTTTAGAGGCATTTCAAGCTTTTTCTTCTCAATTTTATAATATAGCAAAAAATGCTTTTGATCAAGGCTGGATTGATGTTTATCCACAAGAAAATAAACAAGGGGGTGCTTTTTCACATTCTGCAACTTCTGATGCGCATCCTTTTGTTTTATTAAACTACACCGATAAAAGGCGTGATCTTTTTACACTTGCACATGAATTAGGACATACTATCCATCAAAAACTTTCTTACAATGTAAGCTACTTAAATCAAAACACACCTTTAACCACCGCAGAAACAGCTTCAGTTTTTGCCGAAATGCTCGTATTTGATTTTATTAAAGATAAGTTAAAAAAAGAAGAACTCCTATCTTTATATGCAAATAAAATCGAAGATATTTTTGCAACTTTTTATAGACAAATTAATTTTACTTGTTTTGAAAGACGCTTACATGCTCAAGAAAATGAATTAAGCACCGAAGAAATCAATAAAATTTGGATGGAAGAATCTCAAAAAATGTTTCAAGACAGCGTAAAACTTACAAAAAATTATGCTTCTTGGTGGAGTTATATTCCTCATTTTATCCATTCTCCTTTTTACTGCTATGCTTATGCTTATGCACAACTTTTAGTTTTAGCTCTTTATGGACTTTACAAAAGTAAAAAATGTGAAAATTTTAAAGAACTTTATATCAAAATGCTTTCTTTAGGTGGAAGTGTGAGTCCAAAAGAACTAGTAGGAATGTTTGGCTTTGATATAGAAGATGAAAATTTTTGGGAAATAGGCATAAAAGAAATTCAAAAACTCATCAATGAATTTATGGAGTTACAATCATGCTAGAAACAATCTTAAAAAATGAAAATTTTATCCATACCATGCAAAAGCATTGCTATGAAGTTATTTCACACCTTATAGAAGAAAATATAGAATTTTCCATAGTTGCAAATACAAATTTCATAGATTTTAACCCTGAACTTCCCAAAGAGCTTGATGTTAAACAAAATCCTTATGCTCTTTTTGCTCTTGGAGGATACACCTTTGAATCCATACAACTAAATAAAGATTTCATTCAATTTCACGCAGGTTTTGGAAATGATGATTTTGATAGTTTTGTAAAGGTTGATTTAGGAGCTATCACGCAAATTCAAATAGAAAATAGCATTTTATTTGTTAATTTTAGCCTTTATAAACGCGAAGATAGTAAAAATTTACAAAAATCTAAAAATATATTTTTAAATAATCCAAAAAATAAAGATATTTTCAAAAAATGAATCTATTTGAAGATTTAAATGATAGTCAAAAACAGGCAGTAAGCCACATTGATGGAGCCATGCTTATCCTAGCGGGTGCAGGTAGTGGAAAAACCAAAACTATCACCACTCGTCTTGCTTATCTTATCGGTGAAGTAGGCATCCCCTCGCATAACACTCTTACTCTTACTTTTACAAATAAAGCAGCTAGTGTTATGCGTCATAGAGCATTAAATTTTCTACAAGGCAATCACAATCCTTTGCTTTGCACCTTTCATAAATTTGGACTTTTATTTTTAAAACTCCATTTTGAAAGATTGGAGCGTAAAAATAGTTTTATTGTTATCGATACAGATGATACAAAAAAAATAATTAAAGACTTAATCCATGATAAAAACAAAGATAATGTCTATGATATTATCAAATACATATCTTATTGCAAAAATGAAGGCAAAAAAGTAAGCAATGTCTTTGAAGATTTAAATTTACTAAAAGAACATAATTTTGAAAAATATCAAAATGAATACAAATTTGCCAACTATTACCGTGCTTATGAAGAATACTTATTAAAACAAAATTTTGTAGATTTTGATGATCTTTTATTGCTAAGCAATCTCATTTTAGAAAATGATATAAATTTTGCCAAAGAACAAAGCTTACTTTATAATTACATTACAGTTGATGAGTATCAAGATACTAATACCTTACAATATAAAATTCTAAAAAATCTATGTTGTATGCATGAAAATATCACAGTTGTTGGTGATGATGATCAAAGTATTTATAGTTGGCGTGGAGCAAAAATTGAAAATATTTTAAATTTTCAAAACGATTTTAAAAATGTTAAACTTGTAAAACTTGAACAAAATTATCGTTCAGTAGGGACTATTTTACAAGCAGCAAATAATCTCATATCTCACAATGAACAACGACTTGGAAAAACTTTAATCTGCACTAAAGATACTGGGGAAAATATTAAAATATTAAAAAACGAAAACGAAAAAGATGAAGGTTTATATATCGCTCAAGAAGTGAAAAAATTGCTAAATTCTGGAGTAGAAGCTAAAGAGATCGCCGTTTTATTTCGAGTTAATGCACTATCAAGAGCAATAGAAGAAGCATTTATGAAGGAAAAAATTTCTTATAAACTGCTTAGCGGTATGCGTTTTTATGAAAGATTAGAAATAAAAGATTTAATCTCGTATCTTAGACTTATCTTAAATCCAAACGATGATTTGTCATTTAGGCGTATTATTAATCGCCCTAAAAGATCCATAGGAGAAAAAGCCCTAAAAAATTTAGAAGAATATGCAAAAAAACGTCAAATTTCACTTTTTGATGCCTTATGTGAAAGCGATGGCGGTGTAGGAATTTTAACAACAAAAAAAGCACAAAATGAAGCAAATATTTTTATACAAAATATTCACACTCTAAAAAGCTACGATAATGCAAAAAAGGTTTTTGATAATATAGAAGAATTATTTAAAATCAAAGATTATTTTTCAGAGCAAGATGATGGAGATGAAAGAATCAGAAATCTTGATGAGTTTTATGCTAATCTAAGAGAAAAACTCAAAGAAGATCCCGAAGCTTCTTTAGAAGATCTACTTAGTGAAATTTCTTTATTAAGTGATCAAGATAATTTAGATGAAGAATGTGTTTGCTTGATGAGTATTCATGCTAGCAAAGGTTTGGAATTTGATTATGTTTTTATAATAGGCTTTGATGAAGGATTTTTTCCTTTAAATAGCGAAGAAAATCTCGAAGAAGAACGCCGTCTTGCTTATGTTGCCATCACTCGCGCCAAAAAATTTCTCACAATAAGTGTTGCAAATTCTCGTTTTTATCATGGTTCAAGAGCAAATATCAATCCTAGTCGCTTCTTAGAAGAAAGTAAATTAATCAATGAAAAATCAAAAAATCAAAATATACAAAAAACTAGCTTTTGTAAAGGAGATCTAGTTAAACATAAAATTTTTGGCATTGGCAGGGTTGTTGAAGTTAATAAAAGAGGAAAAGAGGAACAGCTTAATATTAATTTTGGCGGCATAATGCGTGTAATCATGGCAAGCTTTGTGGAAAAAGCAGTATGAACAAGATCTTTGCAGCCTTTAAACCAAGGGGTTTGAGCTCTAATGCCTTTTTAAGCACTTTAAAGAAAAAATATAAAAATAAAAAAGCAGGATATTCTGGCACTCTTGATCCTTTCGCCAAAGGGATTTTAATCGTTGCATTTGGACAATACACAAAACTTTTCCGTTTTTTAAAAAAAACTCCAAAAACCTATAAAGCTACTTTATGGCTTGGAGTTTACTCCTTAAGTCTTGATGATCAAAATATAAAAGAAATTAAAAATATAAAAGAATTTGATCTTGCAAATTTACAACAAATCGTTGATCAAATGCAAGGAATTATCTCCTATACACCACCGCAATTTAGCGCCAAAAGAATCAATGGAACTCGCGCCTATGAACTTGCAAAAAAAGGTATAGAAGTAAATTTAAAACCTTGTCAAATGGAAGTATTTGATTGCAAGATCTTAAGCTATAATCATCCTTTTTTAAATATTGAAATCACAGTCAGTGAAGGTGCTTATATAAGATCTTATTGCGAACTTTTTGCTAGAAAACTAGGTATTAATGCGACTTTAAGCTCTTTAGAGCGCATTAAAGAAGGTAAATTTGTTTATAATAATGAGAAAAGCTTAAATGTGTTAAAATACATTAACCTAAAGCCAAATTTTATCAAGAATTTAAGTAAACTCGAAAATGGTGCTAAAATTTTTGTCGAAGAATTAGAATTTCATGATGAAGGAGATTATTATATTGAAACAGAAAAATATTTTAGCGTAATTAATATTAAAGAAAATACAGTAAAATATCTTCTAAATAAGGTTGAAAAATGTTAATATTATCAAGAAAAGAAAATGAAAGTATAATTATCGGAGAAGGTATAGAAATCAAAGTCGTTCAAACAGGGAAAGGATATGCCAAAATAGGCATAGAAGCTCCAAAATCTCTTATGATACTTAGAAAAGAACTTGTTCAACAAGTAAAGGATGAAAATTTGCATTCTGTTGTTCAGAATGATATTAAACTTGATGACTTAAGCAAAAAACTAATCAAATGAAAGCTTACGCTAAAGCAAATATTTTTTTAAAACTTACCGGTTTTGACTCAAGAAAATATCATCTTTTAGAATCACGATTTATACTTTTAAAAGATCTTTTTGATGAGCTTGAGCTTGTTGATAAAGAATCAGACTCTAAAAAAGAATTTGAAATCATTAGTAATTTTAAATGCGAAAATAATATTATTCAAAAGGCTTACTTGCTACTTTCTAAAAGATATAATAACGAATTAAAAGAATTATTTAGCAAAAAAAGCCTAAAACTCACAAAAAATATCCCAGTATGTGCTGGACTTGGCGGTGGAAGTAGCGATTGTGCGAGTTTTTTACTACTAATGAATGAAACCCTAAATTTAAAATTAAACCTACAAGAACTTATAAATTTAAGCATACAACTAGGAAGTGATATTGCCTTTTTTTTAAGTGGCTTTCACTCTGCTAATGTAAGTGGCTGTGGTGAAATTATAAAAGAATTTGAAGATGACACACCTAATTTAAAATGGACTTTTCCACAAATATCTTGCCAAACTAAAGCTGTTTATGATGAATTTGATAGAGGAATATTTGACTTTCAAAAAAACAATAATCAAGCGCAAATCTACAAAAAACTCAGCACAAAAGAGTTGTTACAAAACTTTAAAAACAAAGAATTAAATGATTTATTTACTCCTTGTGCAACTTTATATCCTAAAATGAAGTCTTACTTACAAGAAGATTTTTTTCTAAGCGGTAGCGGTAGTAGTGTTTTTAAGGTTGATCGATGAAAATTATTGCGAGAAATAAAAAAGCTTTATTTGATTATAGGATCATAGAACGCTTTGAAGCCGGAATTGTCCTTAAGGGAAGTGAAGTTGTAGCTTTAAGAGCAGGAAGAGCAAATCTTAAAGACTCTTTTGTTCGCATTATAAAAAATGAGATTTTTTTACTTAATTCTCATATTTCATTGCTTCATACTACACATTCTTTCTATAAACACGAAGAAAGAGGTGCTAGAAAGCTTTTAATGCATAGAAAGCAAATTGATAAATTATTAGGTAAAGTAAGTATAGAAGGATATACTATCGTTGCATTAGATCTTTATTTTAACACAAAAAATAAAGTAAAAGCCACTCTTGCTTTAGCTAAAGGGAAAAATTTGCACGACAAGCGTGAAACTTTAAAGAAAAAGCAAGCCGATTTAGAAGCTAGAGCTGCTATGAAAAATTATAAATAAAGGAAATTAAATGAAAAAAATTTTAACCCTATTTTTAATAAGTTTAGCATTTTTTCTTAATGCTTGCTCCAAAGAAGAAGAAATTCAAAATGATTTTATGTTTGAAGAGTATCACAAAGGAGATAAAATAGTATTAAATAGTGTAAATGGTGGAAGCAAAACTTTAATAAGAACAGATAAAGGTTTTGTGGTAGAAGGAGAGGAAGGAAAAGTTCTAATGTTTGATTTTTTTGGCACTTTTTGCACCCCATGCAAAGAAGAAGCTTTAGATCTTAGCAAACTTTGGAAAAATAATTCTAGCAAATTTATCATTATAGGACTTACACATTTTGAAGATGTTAGCGATGAAACAGTTAAAAAATTCGCAGATGATTATGGTGCTTACTATTTTCTAAGCAATGGCAGCTCTAACGATCGTATTATTGCTCAAATTTTAAAAGATATAGACTATCAAAATATGGAGCAACTTCCTTTTAAAGTTGTTTTAAAAAATGGAATTTATCAAAAAATAAGCGATTACTGGAATAATAATACTCCAACAAATTTTTATCTTGGCAAAATTCCAACAGAACTCATGCAAGAAGATTTAAATAAAATCTACAAAGGAAAATAATGCCAAAAACCCAAACTCTAGAGCAAATAAAACTTAGTGAACCAAAAATGTATAAAGTTATACTCTTAAATGATGATGTAACAACCATGGATTTTGTCATAGAAATTTTGATGAATATTTTTCATCAAAACCTTGAAAAAGCAAGTCAAACAATGTTAGAAATTCATCACAATGGTTCTGGAATTTGTGGCATTTACACTCAAGAAATAGCTCTTTCAAAACAAAAAAAAGTTATAGATGCGGCTAAACTTGCTAATTTTCCACTACAAGCAAAGGTGGAAGAAGAATGAAATACCAAGAAAATTTACAAAAATATCTTGATAATGCCAAAAATCTAAGCTTAATAAACCACCATGAATTTGTTACCTGTGAGCATGTACTGTTTGCATTACTAAAACTAAGCACTGATTTTAAGGATATATTTGAAGAATTTTCAGATGGAGATCTTGAACTTCTAGAAACTGAATTAAAAAATTACATTTCTCAAAACAATCAAATTATTAAACAAGAAATAGAACCTACAATATCTGTTGTTTTAGATGAAATCTTACTTTCACTTAAAAATAAAAATAATGAAATTAAAATTATAGATTTTTTAGAAAAGCTCATACAGGATTCAAGAAGTTATTCTAGCTATCTCTTAAAAAAACACAACATAAATCTTAACAAAATTCAAGAACTTCAAAATCATGAAAATATACAAAATTTAAGCAACCACACAAGTGATTTAACACTTTTAGCTCAAAATGGCAAGATTGATCCTTTAATAGGAAGAAAATTTGAACTTGAAAGAATGATGCAAATTCTTTCACGTCGCAAAAAAAATAATCCTATTTTAGTAGGAGAGGCAGGAGTTGGCAAAACGGCCATTGTAGAAGGATTAGCATTGGCTATTGCGGAAAAAAAGGTGCCTAAAAACTTACAAAATGCAAAAATTTTTAGTCTTGATATGGCTAGTATACTTGCGGGAACAAAATACCGTGGAGATTTTGAGAAAAGAATTAAAGAAATTTTAAATGAACTTGAGAAAATACCCAATGCTATTTTATTTATTGATGAAATTCACACTATAGTAGGAGCTGGAAGTACAGGAGAATCTCATACTGATTTTTCCAATCTTTTAAAACCGGCTCTAAGTAATGGAACTTTAAAATGCATAGGTGCAACAACTTTTATGGAATATAAAAATACTTTTGATAAAAATAAACCCCTAAGTCGCCGTTTTGCTAAAATAAATGTAGATGAACCAAGCCAAGAAGAAAGCTTGCAAATTCTGAAAGGATTAAAAAACAAATATGAAGAATTTCATCATATAAAATTAAACGATGAAATTCTTCAATATGCTGTAATTTGGGGTAAAAAATTTTTTAATGATAAATTTTTACCTGATTGTGCTATAGATCTGGTCGATGAACTTGGTGCTTCTTTTGCTTTAAATCCAAAAGCTAAAAAAAATGCCAATTTAAAAGATTTAGAAAATGTTTTAGCAAAAATGACCCACCATCACAAAATGTTTGAATTCGATCAAAATAAAGCTTTAATGAATTTAAAAGCAAATTTAAAAGCAAAAATTTTTGGCCAAGATGAAGTTATAGATAGCCTTGTTTCATCACTTAAGCAAAGTTTCGCAGGATTTAAAAATTCCAATACACCACGCGGAGTGTTTTTGTTTACTGGATCAAGTGGAGTTGGAAAAACAGAACTTTGCAAAACTTTAGCTGAATTTTTAGGTTTAAATTTAGAACGCTTTGATATGAGTGAATATGCAGAAAAACATACTATAAGTAAACTAATAGGATCTCCAGCTGGATATATAGGTTTTGAAGAGGGTGGACTTTTAAGCAATGCTATTCGCAAAAATCCTTTCAGTCTTGTTCTTTTTGACGAAATAGAAAAGGCTCATCCTGATTTAAGTAATACCTTTTTACAGATTTTTGACAATGCTGAACTCACCGACAATAGCGGTCTTAAAGTAGATTTTAAAAATACAATCATTATTATGACATCCAATCTAGGACTTAAAGAAAGCAATGAGCTTGGTTTTTTAAGTAAAAATGAAGAAAAAAGTAATCGTGCTATCAAAGATTTTTTTGCTCCAGAATTTATTAATCGCATTGATAAAATTTTGCATTTTAATGATTTAAACGATGCTATACTTGTTAAAATTATCGAAAAAGAACTTGATGAAATTTCTAAAAATTTAAACAATATAAAATTATCAGCGGACGATAAAGCCAAAATTTATTTAGCTAAAAAAGCCTATAATAAAGAATTTGGAGTAAGGCTTTTAAAACGCATAATTTCTGAGGAAATAGGAGAAAAAATCAGTGATGAAATTTTATTCGGAAAGCTTAAAAAAGGCGGTATAGCTAAAATCAAACTTGGTAAAAATGGAAAGCTCGAATTTATATTCTAAATTACTCAATGCACCTAAAAATGCTCCTGTATTTTTAAGTCAAAATTTAGAAGCTGATTTTATTGTAAAAGCTTATACTTTTGGTCTATTCCCATGGACAAGTAAACCTGTAACTTGGTGGTGCCCAGATCCTAGATGCATTTTAAATCCAAATCAAATTCACATCCAAAAAAATATGAAAAAATTTATTAATCTCTATCAAATTAAACTTGATTATGATTTTTTAAAATTAATTACATTATGTCGCGATACACGCTCTCAAAGCTGGATAGATGATGAATTTATTACCACTTATTATAAGTTATTTACCCAAGGCTATGCGCATAGCCTTGAACTTTATGAAAATAATGAACTTATAGGTGGAATTTATGGTTTAATTTTAGGCAAGGTTTTCTTTGGTGAAAGCATGGTAAGCATTAAAAAAAATGCATCTAAAGTTGCCATGATTAAACTTTGTGATTTATTAAAGCCTTATGATTTTATCATAGATTGTCAAGTTTATAACCAACATTTAGAATTTATGGGTGCTCATAATATTTCTAGGAAAGAATTTTTAAATATTTTAAAAGAAAAATGCAATCAAGAAAGTGGTTTTAAAAATTTTAAAGATTTAATTACTTAAAAAATAAGCGTGAAAATCACGCTTATGACATTGCTTTAGCAACTTCAGCAGAGCTTTCACGAATTTTCTCCATACATTCTCTTGCTTCTTTTGCAAGTTCAACACTCTGATTAACATCCTCTAAACCGCTTTTAATACTCTCAACCACTTGTGATGTAACATTACGAATAGAATTAATCGTAGTGGTAATTTCATTAACTGAATGCCCTGTTCTTTCAGCTAAATTTCTTACTTCATCAGCAACAACAGCAAAACCTCTACCATGTTCACCAGCACGTGCTGCCTCAATAGCAGCATTTAAAGCAAGCAGATTAGTCTGATCAGCAATATCACTAATAGTCTGAATAATAGATTTAATTTCATCTGATTGTTGATTTAATGAGGAAACAAGATTTGAACTTTGAGACATCATATCAGCAATATTCTGAACATTTGAAACAGTGTTTTCAATTACACGATCTCCATCTTGAGTAAGATTATCATTTTTTTCTGCAAGTTCGCTTATGAGGCGAAGTTTTTCTTGATCTTTTTTAACTTGTTCGCTTATATCTGTAGCAAATTTAATAACCTTGTAAATTTTCCCATCATCATTTTTAACCGGATTATAACTTGCTTCAAGGTATACTTTTTTATTATTTCTTCCGTATCTTATATATTTACCTGATTGAAATTTGCCCTCTCTTAAATCTTCCCAAAATTGAACATAGTCCTTAGAGTATCTATAATTAGAATCACAGAACATACTATGATGCTTTCCTTTAATCTCATCAATATTAAAATCCATAGTTCTTAAAAAATTTTCATTAGCCGTAATAATAGTCCCATCAGGTTTAAATTCAATAATAGCCATAGAACGATTAGCAGCAGCAATAGTATTTCTAAGATCAAGCATTTCATAATGTCTTTGAGTTATATCATTGGCAAATTTAATAATTTTATAAACATGACCATTATTATCACTAATTGGAAGATAATTTGCTTCTAAATAAACATCTATCCCTCCCTTAGCTATACGTCTAAAAAGACCACTTCTAGCTTTTCCATCTCTTAAATCTTTCCAAAAATCACTATATGCTGAAGAATTAACAACTTCAGGCAAACAAAACATACTATGATGCTTGCCCTTGATCTCTGAAAGGGAGTATTTCATAGTTGTTAAAAAATTTTGATTTGCCTCTAAAATAACGCCATCGGTGGTAAATTCAATTACCGCCATGGTATTCCCAATAGATCTTAAAATATCTCCTAAACCATTACACTTTTTTTCAAGTTGTTCAATTATTTCAGTATTGTTTTTCTTAGCACCAAACATAAAACTCACCTTTTTAATAATAAATTATTTTAAAATTATATCATAATTTATATAGTATTATTTACTTAAAATTATATTAATTTATAAGTTAAATATATCTTTTAAACCTACAATAATCATCTTAAACCCCATAGCAGCAATAAATACTTGTGCTATACGAGAAAAAACATGTAAAATCAATTTTCCAACTATTTTTTCTATAGTAGCTGCAAAATGAAAAAGTATAAACATAAAAATAAAAGCTATCATTACTCCGCCAAGAGCAACATCAAGCCCACCATCTTCGGCTATAACGATAATACTAGCTAAAGTTCCAGGCCCAACAAGCATAGGAAATGCCATAGGTATTAAACTCTGTCTTAAAATTTCCTTATCATCCATATCCTGATAAGAACTAAAATCCTTAGTTGCAATTTTTGTTGAAAAAAGTAAATTTTTAATAGCCATTATAATAAGGACTAAGCCACCAGAAACCCTTAAATCATCTAATGAAACTCTAAAAATATAGTTCATAAATAAAGGTCCTGATAGTAAAAATACCAAAACTATAGTAAAAGCTGTATAGAGAATAGTTCTAAAAAGTTTTTTTCGAAGCATTAAAGGCAATCCATCACTCATAGCCAAAAATTGAGTTAAATTACCAAAAGGATTTAAGATGGCAAGTAAAGTAATTGCAGCAAAAAATATCAAATAAAGCTCAGAACCCATACTAGAAAACACTATCAATCCTTGGTTTTTACAAATTCCAAAGAAATAGAATTTACACAATGTCTTACATTTTTAGCAGAAAACCCTTCTCCTTCAAAAACATGACCTAAATGTCCATTGCAGTTTGCACACACAATCTCGGTTCTAATCCCATCTTTATCAGGAATTCTTTTAATAGCCCCTCTTATTTCATCATCAAAGCTAGGCCATCCACAACCTGATTTAAATTTATCTTCGGATTTATAAAGCGAAGCTCCACATTGCTTGCATTGATAAATTCCTTTTTCATAAAAATCATTATATTTCCCACTAAAAGGAGCTTCTGTTCCTTTATTTAAAATTACTTTTTTTTCTTCTTCATTTAATTCTTTCATGATCTACCCTTGTAAAATAATTTTTATATTATATAATTAAAATTTCAATTTTAAATGATAAATTTTTATAATTTTCAAGAAAGTTTTAAATGCAAAAAGAATTTTTTCAAGAGCTTCAAAATATTTTATATGAAAAAAATACAAATATAAAATTTCACTCTTTTCAAAATTTTTATGAAGACTTTAAAAGCCACAAATTTATTTTTAATCACGAGAATCAAAGCATTTTCAAAAAAAATACATCACAACAAATTACCTTACTTCATCCTACGCGTATAAGAAGACCTAAATTTGTCAATTCAACTCATGCGCTTGCTAAAATAATTCATTCAGTCGCTCATATAGAATTTAATGCAATTAACCTGGCTTTAGATGCGAGTTATCGCTTTAAAAATCTACCTTTGCAATTTTATTACGATTGGCTGGAGGTAGCAGATGAGGAAATTAAACATTTCAAACTTTTAAATTCAGTACTTGAAGAACTTGGTTACAAATATGGAGATTTTCCAGTGCATGATAATTTAGAATCTGCTCTAGAAGCTACGAAAGACTCTTTAAGCTTTAGAATGGGAGTAGTTCATAGAGGTTTAGAAGCTAAAGGGCTTGATGCCAACCCATTTGTTGTTCAAAAACTTGAAAGCTCCAATCACTCCATTAAAAATCTTTTAATGGAATATCTTGAAATTATACTTAATGATGAAATAAAACACGTTAAAAAAGGAGATACTTGGTGGAAATTTTCAAATCAAAACAAGTATGATTTTATCGAGCTTTGCAAAACATTTAAACAATTCTCTCTTGCAGGAAAAAAACTTAACATTCAGGCAAGAATCAAAGCTGGTTTCACTCAAGAAGAATGCGAAGTCATTGAAAAATTTTACTCTTGATTTCTTATCTTAAATTTTGAAACAATAATGGTATATAAAACCCGAATAATTCCATAAAGCACATACAAGCTTGCTAAAATTACTAAACTTTCAAGGGGATAAAGATATAAAAATGAAAATATTATAATTAATATAATTAAAACTTTTAAAACGCTAGAACGATTAAAATCAAGCTTTTTAAAGCTGGGATAGCGTATATTACTTACCATTAAAAGCCCCAAAATTGCTTGAAGCACCAAAAAAACTACACCATAAGGCTTTAAAAAATCATAACTGATAAACGCATAAGTCCATATAGCACTCACAACTGCTGCAGTAGGTATAGGAAGACCTATAAAAACAGAAGGTTCATAAGTGCCTGTGGTAACATTAAATCTCGCCAAACGAATGGCTCCAAAAACCACAAAAAAAGCCGTAATCAAAGATCCAAGTTTTCCAAAATCATAACCTATAGCCATATAAAAAAGAACCGCTGGAGCAACTCCAAAAGCTACTAGATCAGCTAAAGAATCAAATTCTACTCCAAATTTTGAAGTAGAATTTGTAAGTCTTGCAACACGGCCATCAAGCCCATCGCAAATCAAAGATAAAATAATATAAATCAAAGCTGTATAATAATTTCCATGTATTGAAGCTATAATAGAAATAACCCCTAAAAAAGCTGAAGCAGCTGTAAAAAGATTGGGTAAAATATAGATTAATTGCGGTCTGTTATTCATTATTTTTCCTTACGCAAAATAGCCTAACAATGAACCTGCTTTAATTTCATCATTTAAGCCTATATGAATTCTAGTATCTTTTGGTAAAAGTAAACTTATAGAGCCATTAATTAAAAAACCCATTCTATCTCCTGCTTTTAAATCATGAGAAATATTATCGAGCTTTAATTTTCTATCAAAAGAACCTGCATAAATTCGCAAAGCTATCGTTTTATTCTCTTTAACTTTTGCCAAAATAAAAGCTCTTTCATTCATCATTTTTGCAGATTTTAATTCACTGCACAAAAAAAGCCCGTGTCGTAAACGAATATCTATTATAGACATTGCAAAAGGTGTATTAAAATTCCCAGCATCATAAAGAGCATTTTTAATAGTAATTTCAACACATTCACCTAAATCTTTATGATGAATATTTTCTATTTTAGTAACCCTGCCATCTATAGGTGCAAAAATAGCTTTTTCATCACTACAAACAAGTTCTCTTTTGGGTGCTCTAAAAAGAAAAATACAAATTACAATTAATGCTAATAGTAGGATGGAAAAAGAATAAAAAATCCACACAAAAATAAAAATCAAGCTTAAAATAATAAGACTTAAATATCCATCTTTTGCAATAAAATCTTTCATTCTTCTACTTTAACTTCAATTTTAACTTCTTCGAGCTCTTGCAAACGAGTTGGTAGACTATTTTGTTCCTCAAACTCTTTAATAATCTCACGCACTTTAGCGCCTTCAATAGTCTCTTCTTCATAAAGGGCTGCTACCATAGTCTCAATCGCTCCTTTATAAGTATTTAAAGTATCTTTAACATCTTTATAGCGTTCATCTAAGGTTTTCTTTACATAATCATCTAAAGATTCTGCCATCTTTTCAGAATAATCTTTTATGGTTTGTCCACCACTTAAGAAAGTATTTCTTTGTTTTTCAAGCACCATAAGTCCTGCAATTTCACTCATACCATACATAGAAACCATAGCTTTTATGATATCAGTTGCTCTTTCTAAATCATTACTTGCACCCGTTGAAATTTCACCTATAAACACTTCTTCAGCTGCACGACCACCCAAAAGTACATCTACTTCAGCGATAAGCTCATGTTTTTGCATTAAAAATTTATTTTCCTCAGGAGTATTTAAAGTATAACCTAAAGCCGCAAGACCACGCGGAATCACAGAAACCTTACTTACACGTTTTGCACCTTTGGTAGTTTCAGCGATTAAAGCATGACCACATTCATGATAAGTAACAATTTTCTTTTCTTTTTCATTAATACGACGTGATTTCTTCTCAAGTCCTGCTATAGCTCTTTCAACAGCTTCAACTAAATCATTTTGTTCTACATATTTTTTAGAATCCCTACCCGCTAAAAGCGCCGCTTCATTAATAATATTTGCAAGATCAGCTCCTGCAAGTCCTGCGGTTAAGCGTGCTATGTCTTCTACCTTAACTTTTGGGGAGATTTTTACATCTTTCATGTGCACTTTTAAAATATCACACCTACCTTTAAAATCAGGTTTATCAACCAAAACTTGTCTATCAAACCTTCCTGGTCTTAAAAGTGCTGCATCTAAAACTTCTGGGCGATTTGTTGCTGCTAAAACAATGACTGGGGAACTTTCTGTCCCAAAGCCATCCATTTCAGCCAAAAGCTGATTTAAAGTTTGTTCTCTTTCATCGTTTCCACCCATCATGCCACTTGCCGCACGACTTTTACCAATAGCATCTATTTCATCTATGAAAACAATAGCAGGAGCTTCTTTTTTTGCATTTTCAAACAAATCTCTCACACGAGAAGCGCCTACACCCACAAACATTTCTATAAAAGACGAGCCTGAAACACTAAAAAACGGCACATCAGCTTCACCTGCAACTGCTTTTGCAAGCAAGGTTTTTCCTGTACCTGGAGGCCCAACAAGCAAAAGCCCTTTTGGAATTTTCGCTCCCAATTTAATATATCTTTCAGGATACTTTAAAAAATCTACAATTTCTTTTACTTCTTCTTTAGCTTCTTCAACACCAGCTACATCGCTAAATTTTACTTTAGGTTTTTCTGAATTTACAAGTTTCTTAGAACTTCCTATACCCAATATAGAACTTCCCATATTTTTTTGCATACGACTTGCCAAAAACATCCAAATACCAAAGAAAATAAATACTGGCAAAACCCATGAAAAAAGTATATCCGTAAACCAATTTGTTTCAGAATACGCACCATAAGCGATATTTTTACTATCTAGTAAACTCACAAGCTCAGGATCGTTAACTTTTTTTGCTGTATAAACAGTATTGTGAGAGCTTGAAATTGCTTTGATTGTTGTTTGTCCTATACTAACTTGATTGATTTGTCCACTTTCAATAAGCTTTTTTAACTCAGAATAAGGGACATTTTTATTTACTTCATTACCATTCAATGCCCTACCAAAAGAACCATTGCCATCAAAAAATCCCTTAAAAATAATTATCATTATAATTGCAAAAATCGCAAAAATAAAAATGGGATTTTTGTTAAAAAAATTATTACCCTGCGGATTACCCTTATTATTTGGGGTATTATTATTCATTACTTATCCTTTTTATTATTTTTATATACAAAACTACACCACTCATTGATTTGCATTTCATCAATGAGTTCTAAATCTTGAAATTTTTCTTTAATTCTTGTTGAATATTTATCTAAAATTCCTGACAAAATAAGTATAGCATTATCTTCTAAATGGTTTTTAATATCTTTTTCTAAAATTAAAATCACATCTGCAATGATATTTGCAACAATTAGGTTATATAAACCATTTGCTTTATCTATAGATCCACACCAAGTCTTATGAAAATCGACATCATTTAATCTTGCATTTTCCAAAGAACTATCGATAGCCAACTCATCAGTATCACAAATTTCAACATTACAGCCAAACTTTGCCATGATAATACCTAAAATTCCACTACCGCAACCAAGATCTAAAGCTCTTAATTTACTTTTAGAAAATTTTTGTAAAAATTTTACACAAGAATATGTGCTTTCGTGATGTCCTGAACCAAAGGCTAATGCCGGATTAATCTTTATATTTATACAATTCTTTTTTTCTTCTTGCCAAGTGGTATGGATGTAAACATTATCCACTAAAATAGGTTTTATACCTTTTTTATATTCTTGTATCCAGTCCTTGTTTTCTTTCTCTATAAGACTTAAATTAGAAATAATTTTATGGTTTAAATTGAAAGTAGTTGTAAGTTTTTGAGCAAATATTTCAAGTGCCCATGAAAGATCTTCTAAACTTTCATGGGATCTAATGTAAACACCATTATCTTTCTCTTCTATGGCTTCTATACCTAAATCAAAAACAAAATCAAGAAATAAATTTTTATACCGCTCTTCTACGATAAAGAACAATTCGTAATATTTTTTTTGCATTTAGAATTTTAAAAATCAGCCTTTACTCAGCTGCACCTTCTCCACTTCCTATTCCTAAAACATCTTCAAGTTTTTCCTTTAAAACTTGTGGAGTAAAAGGTTTTACAATATAGTTATTTACGCCAGCTTTTAAAGCAGTAATCACTTCAGCTTTTCCGCCCTCAGTTGTAACCATGATAATAGGCATATCTTCATATTTTTTCTCTGCTCTTACTTTTTTTACCAACTCCAAGCCGTTCATTTCTGGCATATTCCAATCTGTAATTAAAACTTTTACATCTTCATTTTTAGTTAATAAATCCCAAGCTTCAACGCCATGCTCAGCTTCTAAAACATCATCGTGTCCAAGTCTTGTTAGGGTATTTTTAATAATCCTTCTCATAGTAGAACTGTCATCAACAACTAACAATTTCACAATTTCGTCCTTTCAAAGTTTTTATAGTTTTATTTTACCCTTTTTAGCCTTATTAATCAAGCTAAAAAATTTTAAAAAATAGCATTATATCATCTTTTATTTAAAATTTTACTCAAATATTATTATTTTTATACTTAACCGTAAATAAATATACACTTAAACCTAAAAGAAGCAAGCTCACTCCACCGATAAGATAAATCGCATAAATCATCTGAGAAAAATCACCAATAGCAAGTTTAAATACCAACATCAAAGCTTCTATAGCCAAAGCAATGATAATAGAACCTAAAAATCTCACCATAGTTTTTTGAATTCCACCTTCTTCTTTTTTTGTCCTTCCTAATACTTCTTGTTCGATCAAAGTTTTTGCCAAATCAAAAATAGCTAAAGCCAAAGTTATAGCAATGGTACTTTCAAACATATGTTCTATACCTATAGCTTGATTATCAAAAAGACTAAAAAAACCTTTTTGAAATAAAAAACAAGTAATCACAAATAAAACCAGTGCGAAGCAAAAATATACCAAACGACTAAATTGAGTAAAAACAAACTCAAATTTTCCTGCTTGAATAATCTTTAAAATATCTTCAAGCTTGATATCAATACAAACAACAAAAAGCAAGTTATTTTTATCATCGTAAATTGGCATAGAAGCTGTCACGCAAAGCTCATTATTTAAAACCGAAGGATAAGGATCGCTCAAAACACATCGTCTTAATTTTACAGCTCTATAAAAATAAGAACGAGTACTTCTATCCTCACCCTGCCCTATTTCATGAGCCTTATTTAAGGAAATCGCATTTTCTATTTGCATGCCTGAAATATCTAAAATATACAAAGCATCAAAAACAACAACTTCATGAGCTATTTTATCTAAAGCTGTTTTAATCGTTTTAAGGTGAATGTCAGGAAGTTTATTAGGTAAATTTCTTGTTAAAATATAACTCATATAAGCTCTAGCGCGATAGCGATTATCTTCAAATCTTTGTATATCTTTTATATACATTATACACCTTCTTTATTGTGTTTAAATTCAGGCACAATCTTTAATAAAGCTTCTGAAATATCTTCACATATTTGTAAATTGTCTATCTCTTTATTAAGCCAATCAAGATCAACCTTTTCATTCTTTGCTACAAAAATACTCTCATATTGCGTTTTAGCATTATTTTCATCAATCAAAAGCTCTTCATAAAGCTTCTCGCCTTTTCTTAAGCCTGTGATTTTAATTTCTAAATCATTACGATTAGAAAGTAAAAGCATTTTTTTAGCTAAATCTATGATTTTTACAGGCTTACCCATATCCAAAACAAAAAGTTCTCCCCCTTTTGCAATAGCTCCAGCTTGTAAAACAAGTTGCACTGCCTCAGCCACAAGCATAAAATAACGCACTATATCAGGGTGTGTTAAAGTTAAAGGCTCATTATTGGCAATTTGTGCTTTAAATTTCGGTATCACACTACCGCTAGAACCTAAAACATTACCAAAACGCACACAAGCAACTTCAAAATTTTCATCACTCATATTTAAAGTATAAAGCTCGCAAACTCTCTTAGTACAACCCATAATATTTGTTGGTCGCACTGCTTTATCTGTACTTATCATCACAAATTTAGCTACTTTATTTTCTTTAGCACTGTCGCATAAAATTTTAGTTCCTAAAATATTATTAATTACTGCTGAATGTGGATTTTGTTCGCAAAGAGGCACATGTTTATAGGCGGCTGCATGTAAAATAAGCTCAGGTTTATAAGTTTTTAATACCTCATCTAAACTTTGCTTATCTAAAATACTCAGTAAAATAGGAGTAATTTTTTCTTTATATAAATTTAAATCATCATTGATCTTATAAAGATTATACTCACTATGATCAACCATAATAAGATGCTTAGCACCAAATTTAATACATTGCTTACAAAGTTCACTGCCTATAGTTCCACCTGCTCCACTTACCAAAACTACCTTATCTTTTAAAAAAGCCGCCACAGCACTATCATCTAAATCTTTTGGTTTTCTAGCAAGCAAGTCTTCTATACTGATATCTCTTGCTTCGTTTCTTGTAAAAGAAAATATTTTTACATCGCAAATACCATAAGCTACAAGTTCTTCAAAAAGTTTTTTAAGCTCTTCTTGTTCAAGTCTTAAAGCAATAATGGCAGTTTTTACCCCTTGTTCTACATAAGATTTTATTTTTTCTTTTTCTTCTACAATAAATTTATCACAATAAGTCCCTATAAGCTCTTTTCTCGCATCAACTACGCCTACAGGAAAAAGCCCTAAAGAACCTTCTTTTGCACCTTTTAACAAATGCAAAGCCTTAGAAGTTGCCCCTACTACAATACAAGGAGTTTCTTCTTCTTTCATTCTAGAAGGTTTAAAATCCACAAGCATTCTTTTGCTAATTCTTAAAGTACCTATAAACATATAAGAAAGAACAAAATCTATCACAATAGCACTTCTTGGAAAAGGATTAAAAAAATCACTAAAAAAATAAAAAATAAGAAAAAAACAAAACTCAGCTAAAAGTAAAGCAATAAAAATTTTTCTTGCTTCATTGAGAGAAAAAAATCTCCAAGCTACTTTATAAATTCTAAAAACAAACAAAAATGAAAGTTTTAAAACAAGCAAAATAATAGCAGAAATCATCATACCATGATAAAAAATACTCGGAATATCTCCACTAAATCTCAAAGAAAAAGCCAGATAAACGCTAAGTAAAATTAAAACAATATCTAAAGTTAAAAAAAATGCTAATCTTTTGCTTTTATAAAAAATCATTTTAAGCCTTTATGCTCTTTAAGATCAGTTTTGAAATTTCATAAACATCATCTTTACTCATCGCCGTGCCACTTGGCAAACAAATTCCTTTTTGGAAAAATAACTCACTATTGCCATTAAGATAAGCCTTAGCTCCTTTAAATACTTCTTGAGTGTGCATAGCTTTCCATAATGGTCTTGTTTCTATTTGTTCATTTTTCAAATCTTCTATGAGTTTTGAAATTTTTGGATGCAAAGCGATATTTTTTTGACTGATATTTATATCTTTTTGACAAGCATTAAGTTCATTTTTATCAAAATCAATCAAAGCTGTACTTAACCAGCGATTGCTTCTTGAATTTTCTAATTCATCTAAAAAGCTAAAATGCTCTCCTAAAAATTCTTTATACCACTCATAAATTTCTCTTTTTTTAAGCACTCTTTGTTCTAAAACCTCCATTTGTGCTACACCAATAGCTCCTAAAACATTGCTTAAACGGTAATTATAACCATAATCTAAATGTTCATAATGCAAACAATTTTCCCTTGCTTGAGTGCTATAAAATCTTGCTTTTTCAATCTTTTCTTTATTTTTTCCTATAAGCATACCTCCACCTGAAGTGGTGATGATTTTATTGCCATTATAAGAATAAGCTCCAAATTCTCCAAAAGTTCCTAAAGCTTTATTCTTATAAAAACTTCCTAAAGCTTCAGCAGCATCTTCGATTAAAACAATTTCATTTTCTTTGCAAATTTTAACAATCTCATCCATTTTTGCAGCATTGCCATAAAGATGAGTTAAAATCAATGCTTTTGGTTTTTTTTCACATTCTTTAATGGCGAGTTTTAACAAATCTACATCAATATTATAAGTTTCATCACAATCTATAAATACAGGCTTTGCTTTAAGATAACAAATAGGTGCTACTGAAGCGATAAAAGTAAAAGAAGAAGCTAAAACGATATCATCTTGTTTTACCCCTGCCACCCTTAAAGCTAAATGCAAAGCCGCTGTGGCTGAATTTAAAGCTAAGGCATTTTCACTTTTGCTATAATCTTTTACACTTTGCTCAAAGCAATTTACAAATTCACCCAAAGGTGCTATATAATTGCTTTTGAAAACTTCTTCTATGTATTTTAATTCATTACCACCCATATGCGGAGGAGAAAGAAAAAATCTCATTTTTTATCCTTTATATAAAGCAGAATTTTTTATCCTTATATATTTTATCTAAAAAAAATTACCAAGATTCAAATATTTAAATTCTTTTTATAGTCAAAGCTTGTTTTCATACCAATTTTTAAGCTTTTCTAAGTCTTCTTCTTTATAAATACTTTCAAAGCATTTAAGGAGTATTTTATTTTTTGTTTTGATAACAAAACAAACTTCAACTTGATTTAAAAATTTCATTTTTTCTATTTTAACAATTTCCAAATCTTCTCGTTTTATAAAATACATATAAAAAAGATTAAATTTACTAACTATATAAATTCCATTTTCACAAACTATTGCTAAATTTATAACGTACATCAACAATAATAACATACCTGTTATCACAGAAGAAACTGATACTTGCAAACTCCAAAGTGTTTTTAAATTTTCATTTTCTAATTCAAAGAAAAAAAGAAGTTGATAAAAACCTTCAAAATTATACCAAATTCCTATTAATCCACCCAAAAAAGCAGCAATACCTGTATATTTTACAATCCTACTATTTTTAGAATTTACATTTGCTTTAAGACTAAAAAGTTTTTTGTGTTTTAAAGAATTTTTCAAAGGAAATATGTAGCATATTAGACATATGGTTAGTAAATTAATGACAATCCACCCCAAAGGCGAAGGATTTACTATATAGTGAACAACAAGATTGTTATTAAAATGCAATTTACATCCTTTTTGCAGGTATTCCTATAAAAACACCTTTTTCATCTTGATTTTTAACTAAAGTTGCTCCACCACCTAAAATACTATCATCTGCTAAGCTTAAATTAGGCAAAACACAAGAATTAATCCCTAAAAAACAATTTTTACCGATTTTTACATTACCCGCACATTTAGCCCCTACGCTTACATGAGAAAATTCCCCTATCATGCATTCATGCTCAATCACACTTGAAGTATTTAAAATCACGCCTTTTTCTATTTTGGCTTTAGCGTTAACTACTACATAAGGCATGATTAAAATCCCTGCATTTTCTTCCACACTTGCACTAGGACTTATAAGCGCGCTTTTATGGATAAGATTAACAATTTTAAAGCCATTTTCTAAAATTTTTTGATAAATCTTTTTTCGAATTTCATTGTTTCCTATGGCTATAAAAATATCATATTTTGGCAAGGTGCTTTCAAATTTCATTCCTTTAAAATCATCTAAAAAAATACATTCTTTATAACCCATATTTTTAGCCACATCTTCACAAACAAGCCCATGACCACTAGCACCATAAATATAAATTTTTTCAGTTCTTGCCATTAAATTTCTCTGTTGTAACATAACCTTCTTTGCTTACCCCGCTTCGTTTTAAAACCTTTAAGGCTGTTAAAAACATGATTTTTAAATCAAGTAAAAAAGAAATATTTTTCACATAATACACATCAAGCTCGAATTTTTTCTGCCAAGAAATAGCATTTCTTCCATTTACCTGCGCCCATCCTGTTATACCTGGACGCACTTTATGACGCAATTTTTGCTCTTCATTATAAAGAGATAAATACTCAACCAAAAGAGGTCTAGGTCCAACAAAACTCATATCCCCTTTTAAAACATTAAAAAGTTGCAAAAGCTCATCCAAACTTAAGCTTCTAACAATTTTTCCAAAAGCTTTCAAACGCAATTCATCGCTTAATAACTCACCCTTTTCATCTCTTTCATCGCTCATGGTTTTAAATTTATAAATTTTAAAAATTTTTTCATCTAAACCAGGGCGATTTTGGGTAAAAAACACACTTCCTTGAGTGATTTTTAAAAGTAAAGCAGTGAGTAAAATCACCGGAGAAAAAAGCACTAAAAGCACTAAAGCTAAAATAAAATCAAAAATTCTTTTAAAAACTTTTTCATACATTCTTAATTACCCTATCATAAAGTTTTAAATAACGCTGTGCGATATTATTTTCATCGTATTGTAAAGCATCTTGGGCGGCATTTTTAGCTAAATTTAATCTTAATTTTTCATCTTCTAATAAAAGTGAAATTTTTTCGCTTAAATCCTTGGCATCTTTTGTTTTTGCCCAAAGTCCATCATAAGCATTAGAAATAGCCTCCACACAACCTTCACAATCACTCACCACTATAGCCTTACCACAAGCTTTTGCCTCCAAAACACTTACAGGAAAGCCTTCTTTATAGCTTGGTAAAACAAAAATATCACAATTTTGTAAAAGCTCGACTATATCACTTCTAGCACCCAAATAATACACCACACCCGAGTTTAAAAACTCCAAACTTGCACAAGAAGGATTTTCATCTCTTCCACCAACTAAAACAAAATTTGCCTTGTCTTTTAGCATAGCAGCACTTTCATAAAATTCTTTTACACCTTTATGCCATAAAGCTCTTGCTATCATAAGCACAATTGGTTTTTTATCTATGTTTAAATTTTTCCAAAAAAGCTCTTTTTTTTCCGATTCTACATAAATAGGAAAAAATTTTTTTAAATTGATCCCTACAGATTTTATCACGCAAATTTTATTTTCTTTAAGTCCTAAATTCCGCATAAACTCAGCATTACTTTCATTGACAAAAATGAACTGGTGTGCAAATTTAAAACTTAATTTATAAAGATTATTAATAACAAAACGCACTAAATTTGCCTTAAAACCTTGATCTATATAAAAAGAACCCAAGCCTTCTACCAAAGCAAAACGATAAGGAATTTTTGCCCATTTTGCTGCTAAAATTCCAAAGGTATTGCTTTTATGTGCCGCACTTTGAATAAGATCAAGATTTAAATTTTTCAAAACCTTAGCAAGATAAAAAAAATTCTTTAAAACCACAAAAGGATTTAAGCTAGCTCTTGAAAGCTCATAAACAATTACTTTTAAGCCAAGATCTCTAAGTTTTTGCGTGTATTCATCTTGTGGCACTATAACAAAAACTTCATCTTTTCTATCTTTTAATGCTTTTATAATAGGCATTCTAAAATGATAAATACTTGCTCCTGCATGTGATAAAAATCCTATTCTCATTTTCAGCCCTTAAATTTTAAGTTTAAAAACCTTAGCATCTCTAGAATTAATCACCAAGTCAAATAAATTCTTATCATAATTTCCTAAAAAAAACATTTGCACATAAGCACTATTAAACATGGTTTTATCCATTAAAATAAATTGTGCGTAAGGAATAGCACTATCCTTTAAATAAAAAATATAAAACTGAGCCTTATCATCGATTGGAGTGATTTTATATTCACCTTGTTTAATAGAATTAATCTCTACGATACTATTTACAGAAACCACATTATCACCTATTTTAAAACTTCTAAAATCATCGCTTAAAACCACTCCATTGCTAAGATAAATTTCTCCATTTTTAACATCAAGTGGATAAGCTGTGCTAAAGGTAAAAGGTTTATCCAAAACTCCTGTATCTAAATTAATAAAAGAAAAACTAGCCACCGTAGAAAAAATCAAAGACATTCTAGCGGGCATATAAAGATAAATATCACGAGTTTTTGGTGTATCGATTTTAAAATCAGGTTTTGATAATGAAGCTAGAAACAAATCCACATTGCTTTGATTATAATCTTTCATCATGGCTTGCAAAATGTCTGTTTTTAAAATATCATTTTGCGGAGCATAAAAGCTTTTTTCTGTATATTCTACACTAAGTCTTGCCATATTAGCTGCAGCTTGTTCATCTTTGCTTAAAGCAAAAGAAGGGAAAAAATTATCCTTACCTAAATGCTTTCCACCATCTACTAAAGTTTTCACATCGCTATAATAACGCACAGGATAACCATAATCCCACCAAGTTACCACATAATCTTCTCTATTGGCTATATTCTTTAATTGATTTAATAATGATGCTTCATTTTGAGAAAAAACTGTTGGTGCTTTATAGTTGTAAATATGGATAAATACTGGAGCTAAAGTCAAAATAGTTGCAAAAACAATACAAACATTTGAAGTTAATTGGCTATATTTTTTAACCAATATAGCCTTAAACTCGCTCAATAAAAAACCAAATCCTAAGGCCATTACAGGTACAGAATAAATGGTAAACCTAAGTCCCCCTTTTAAGGCTAAAAACCCAAGCACCAATATAGGTAAAGCCATAATCATACTTTTATGTTTTCTCAAAAGCCATACAAAACCAAACAAAGAAAACAAAAAAACAATTTCACTACCACTAATTCTTCGCATAAATTCGCTAAGATCTACATTTTCAACTTCTTGTATGGTTTGATTGACATTAAAATACATAAAACCCTGCGTTAAATTCGCACTTTCATCACTTCTAAAAATATAAAATTTAAGCTGATAAAGTATAGGATCAACCCCACCACTTAAAATCAAAAATATCAAAGTTGCACTACCTAAAATTCCTATAATCATAAAATTTAAGCGTTTTTGCTCTAAGACAAATAAAGCAAAAAGTATTACTATAATGGCACTTTGATAAAACCATGCTATATTTGAAAGAGTAAGAGAAGACAAAATCACAGCTATATAAAAAATCTTTTCTTTTCTATGAAAAATAAGCGTATAAATTAAAAAAAGTCCAATTAAAGCTACATTTAAAGTATAACTTGAAGGATACCACCAAAGATAAATTCCTATAAATAACGGCAAGGCAATCAATGAAAAAAAGTCTTTTTTTAAAATCATTCTTACCATAAAAAATAAAATAAACATAGGTAAAACAATTACCAGCATATCCGTATCATAATACCCACTCATAGTGCGATTATAATAACTGTTTGCTATGCTTGCTAAAAGAGCAGCTACAAAGCCCATTAAAGGACGCTTGCATTCATTAGCTAGCAAAATAATAGGAATCACCACCAAAGAAGATAAAAAAGTACTCATATATAAAATGATACTTTCAAAAGAAAAAGGTGTGACTTTATAAAGCCAATAAGTAAGCGCGGATAAAGAAGATCCATAATAACTCAAATCATTAGGCTGATGAAAACCTGCTATCATATCTCTTGCGCCCTCAGCAAAGGCATAGCCATCGTTTGAAATGATCATTAATTGATTATTGAAAAAATACTCATTAAACTCACTTGCCCACCAAACCCAATAAAACCTGCAAAATACACTAAAAACATAAGCTAATATAATCATCGCAAACAAAACTAAATAAGGGTTTTTTAAATACTCTTTTTTCAACATCTTTTATCCTAATAAATATTTCAAAGCATCACGTGCAATTTTTACTTTATCAAAGGCCTTAGCCCTAGTTTTAGCCTTATTTTTATACGCTTTTCTTAATTTATCATCTTCAAGCATAGTCTTTAAACCCTGAAACATAGAGTTTTCATTATCTACTTCTACTAAAAATCCAAATTCATCATCTCCAAAAAGCTCTCTTGCACCACTTTTATGATCAGTGCAAACTACCGCACAAGAACAAGCTAAGCTTTCAATTAAAACATTTGAAAAACCTTCAAACACAGAAGCAAAAGCAAAAAATTCACATTTAGCCATGTATTTATAAGGATTATTATCAAATCCTAAAAGCAAAACCTTTTCTTCTAAATTCAACTCTTTAATCAAAACTAAAAGCTCATCTTTAAGTACACCTTCACCTAAAATCACAAGCTTTAAATCTGTTTTCAATCTCGCATAAGCACGAATTAATAAAGCATGATTTTTACCTTTATCAAGCCTGCCTACACTTAAAATAAATTTATCTTTTAAAGCTATGTCTTCAAGGGCTTTTTGCTCTATGTTTTCTAAATCGATGGCATTGTATAAAATTTCACATTTTTTTGGATTTATATTAAAATTTTGCACTAAATCTTCTAAATTTCCCTTAGAATTAGGCAAGATTAAATCAGCTTTTGGGTAAAGCAAAGAAATTAAAAATTTATTTGCCAAAGAATTAAAATTATTTTTCGCATACATCACACTTGGCGTAGTGCATTCATTGATCACAAGGCGAGTTTTGTTTCCAAAAATTCTTGCCATTAAAGCTATATAATTAGGTCGATTTAAAAAAACAAATTCTGTATCAATGCCTAAATTTCTACAAAGTTTTTTATATTTTAAAGCCAAAAAAGGTAGTTTTAAAAATTTCAAAATAGGATTTTCACTAGGTTTTGAATATTCTAAAAAATGAATTTGACACTCTGGAATTTCATAAGAAATTTTATCATTCATCAAGATCAAATGCACTTCAAATTTCAAACTTAAAATAGGCAATAAAGTCGCCACAACTCTTTCAGCACCACCACTTCCTAAAGAATAAATAAAAATGCCTAATTTTTGCATAAAGCCACCCGAATTTTTGATAATTTTTCAATCATATTATTTGGAATTATACTTAAAATGAGTAATATCAAAGCAGGAGCGTTGATTTTTATACTCAGGCTTTTAAACAAACATTTATAAAGAGCTTTATAATTTTTCGCCAGTTTTGCATAATAAGCTGCCATTTTATAATAACTCGCACAAGTTTTTTTATAATCTTTATCCTTACTCATTCTAAGTTCATTTTCTAAAATTTTAGCAAGCTCTAAATATCCCAAATACACCCTATAAGCATTTTTACTCGCCCCTAAAGTCACGCTATCTTGCCTAAAAATCCTATAAATCCTAAAAGCCTTATGGATATAAAAACTTTTTTCCTTGTATAAATTTACCCAAAGCGTGGCTTCATTGCCATAAAATTCTTCATTAAAACGCTTGTTTTCAAGTAGAGATTTTTTAAAAACAGAAAAAAACTCTCCGCTAAATTTAGCCATTAAAAAATCTTTTTTAGAAATTTCACTATCTTTTTCCAAACCCTTGCCGCTAAATTCCTTGCTTAAATTTCCTTCTTTTTCTATCAAACAATTTCCAAAAACATGAGCATAACCCTCATTTGCTTTTTGCATCAAGGTACTTAAAGCCCCAGATAAAAGCTCATCATCATCATCTAAAAAAGTTACAAACTCGCCACTTGCTTGATCTAAGCCATTGTTTTTATTGCCATTTGGGCCTTGTTTGTAATTTTGATTTAAAAAATACTTAATGCGATCATCATCTTTTTGTAAATTTTGCACCACACTTTTAGTATCATCGCTAGAATTATCATCGCTTACAATAATTTCTAAATCTTTAAAATCTTGATTTTGTATGCTTTTAATAGCCTTTTCTAACAAAACTTGACGATTAAAAGTTGGTACTACAACAGAAAGTTTAGGCATTTTTAACCTCGGCTATAAGCTTAAGCCATTCTTCTTTGATATTAGAAATTTCAAAGTCTTTACACCTTTGTTTGGCATTATTTACAAGTTCTTTTCTAAAATTTTCATCATTTAAAACAAGTTCAAGTTTTTTAGCAAGTGCTATTTCATCATCACAACCTACCAAAAGTCCATCATGATTATCTTTGATCAAATCCTTAGCACCATTATAATAAGAACTTGAAATTCTACAAACCTCAAAATACAAACTTTCAATTAAAACCGTTGGCAAACCCTCTACAAAAGAACAAAGGCAAAGTGCTTTTGCTTTTTCATAAAGAGCCTTGACATTTTCAACGCGTCCTAAAAAATCAACTTTTATTCCTAAAGATTTTACCTTATATTCAAGTTCTTGCCTTAACTCTCCATCTCCTGCTATAACAAATTTATAATTTTCTTGCAAATTTTTATCCAAATGCGCTATAGCTTTTAAAAACATTGCAGGGTTTTTGTTGTGATCTAAACGCCCTATAAAAAGAACCAAATTTTCCTTTTCAAAACTAGAATCAAAAGGAATTTCATCGCTAAAATGACAAGGATTTAATAAAAGCTTAACCCTTTTTACAAATCTTTCATAATACACCTTATCACTGCTTCCAAGCACACTTAAAGCATCACAAAAAGGATAGCTTACCCTTCTTAAAAAACGCCAAATTTTAGGTTTTAAATACGCCTCATTGCTATGCTCACTTATAATGAGTGGAGTTTTAAGCCCTATTTTCGCAGCAATACAAGCAATATTAGTCGTATCCAAAAAAGAAATAAAAACATCAGCCTTACTTTCTTTTAAAGCCTTTCTTAAAGCAAAAAATTTCTTAAAACGACTTGCGATTTTATGATAAAGCGTGTCAAATCTAAATTGTTCTAAACTTGTAACTTTAACTTCATTTTCAAGCTTATAAAAAGATTCTCCTGCATGAAATTTAATAATACTTACTTCATGCTCTTTACAAAGTGCATTAGCCAAGGTTACTAAAACACGCTCAGCGCCTCCTGAATTTAAAGTTGCGATAATAAAGCTTATTTTCATCATTTCTCCTCTTTAAGCTTGCCGTGTTCTAAACGATAAACCTTATCACATTGCGTTATCGTAGAAAGGCGATGTGCGATAATAATCATGGTTTTATCTTTAGAAATTTTATAAATTTCATCCATGATTTTTGCTTCACTTTGAGTATCAAGCGCAGAAGTTGCTTCATCAAGCACTAAAATTTCAGGCTCTAGATATAAAGCTCTTGCTATGGCTATGCGTTGTTTTTGCCCACCGCTTAAATTACTCCCCCCATCACCTACTTTTGTTTGCACTCCTTGAGGTAAATTTTTTATAAAATGCTCTAAATTTGCTTGTTTGATAACCCTGTTAAGTTTTTCTTCATCAACCGCATCTCCAAAAGTAATATTTTTAGCTATGCTGTCATTAAAAAGATAGATATTTTGTGGGATATAGCCTATTTTTTGGCGATAATTTTTTGCATTACTTGCATTTAACTCTTGCTTATCAATTAAAATTTGCCCTTCTTTTGGTTTTAAAAGTCCTATGATAAGATCTACTAAGGTACTTTTTCCGCAACCACTCTCCCCTATAAAAGCGATTTTTTCGCCTTTTTTAATGTTTAAGTTAAGATTTTTAAATAAATATTTTTTTCCCTCATAACCAAAGCTAAGATTGCAAATTTTAAGCTCTTGATTAAAGCTTAATTTTTCCTCGCCCAAATTTTCTTCTTCTTGTCTTAAATTTTGGTAAATAATATCCAAAGAAGAATGATAATAAAGCAAATCATGATAACTTGTAATAATACGATTTGCACTTGGCATTAAGCGATAAAGCGCTAAAACAAAAATAGAAATCGTGGATAAAATACCTGAAATATCACTTTCATTTTTCAAAACCAAAAATACCACGATAAAAACAAGTACACAAAAACCTATTCCTTCAAGATAAATTCTAGGCACTGCAGCTACGCTTTCATTGATAATATTCGCTTTAGAAAAAGCTTCACTTTGTGCTTTAAAAAGGCTTAACACTCCATCTTCTTTGGTTTTAAGCTTGATAAATTTAAAATTATTTAAATTTGTATTTAAAATTTCGAAGAAATTTTTCATCGCTTCTTCACGTTTTAGTCCTGCTTTTTTAATGATAGGACTTAAAATTTTCACTAAAATAAAGGCATTTAACACCATAAAAATACTCAAAAATAAAGTGATTTTATAATTAATCAAAAGCATTAAAGCATAAAGCAAAAGTACTACAAAAATTTCACTCATCAAAAGTAAAAATGATGAAATCATAGTGCTTAGATTATAAACTTCTCCTGTAATGGACTTTAAAATTTCAGATTGATTTTTTTGAGTAAATTTTTCATAATTAATATTTAAAAATTTAGAAAAAACCTTATAAGCAATCGCGTGATAACGCCCTTTAGAAAATCTTGCCAAAAGATGAAAATAATACGCATTTAAGAAAGCTCTAAACACATAAAAAACAATAAGCCCCACTCCAAAATAAACAATGATTTCAAAAACAGGGATATTAAGGTATTCTTTTAGGCTGATTAAATATTTATTACGATCAAAATAAGAAAAATCACTAGCCAAAGTGATAAAAGGCATTACCAAAGAAATTGCAAAAGTTTCCATAAAAGAAACAAATACTGAAAAAACAAGCAAGAAAAATAAAAAATTTTTATCTTCCTTGCTTAAAATAAAAAAAAGTTTTTTTAACACTGTTTTTCCCAATCAAAAGCAGATTTACAAATAAGCTCTAAATCATCATATTTAGGCTGCCAAGAAGTAAGATTTCTGATTTTACTTGCATCAGAAATCAACACACTAGGATCGCCCGCACGGCGTGGGGCAAGTTCTACTTTAAAATCCACTCCACTAACTTTTTTCATCGCTCCAATCACTTCTTTTACACTAAAACCATGTCCATAACCTACATTAAAAACATTGCTTGCATTCTCTTGTAAATAATCCAAAGCTGCTAAATGCGCGCTTGAAATATCATCTACATGGATAAAATCTCTTATGCAAGTACCATCTTTTGTATCATAATCATCGCCAAATATGAAAAGTTTTTCACGTTTTCCTGCGGCACATTCAGCTGCAACTTTTATAAGCAAAGTCGCTTTTGGATAGCGTTGTCCTAAAGTATAATCCATGCAAGCGCCTGCAACATTAAAATATCTTAAAATACAATGCTTAAATTCAGGATTTGCCATACTTGCATCACGCAAAACTTCTTCGCTCATAAGCTTACTACGCCCATAAGGATTAATAGGTGCTAAAGGACTTGTTTCGCTCACAACAGGAGTTTGTGGTTCGCCATAAGTGGCTGCCGTTGAAGAAAATATAAATTTATTCACTCCAGTTTGCAAACAAGTTTCGATGAGATTTGTTGTATTAACAGTGTTGTTTATATAATATTTTAAAGGGTTTTGCATACTTTCAAAAACTTCAATGCTCGCTGCAAAATGCACAATAGCGTCAAATTTTTCTCTCTCAAACAATGCTTTTACACCTTGAAAATCACTTAAATCTTGTTCAAAAAATTTAAAAGCTCTTATTTTTTGCAAATCTTCTATTGCGATTTTAGAGCCCTTAGAAAGATTATCTAAAACACAAATTTCATGATCTGTTTTTAAAAATTGTCTTAAAGTATGAGAACCTATATAACCTGCACCACCGCTAATAAGAATTTTCATCATCATTCCTTTTTTTAAAAATATCAAAAATAAATTTTAATATATTTTCTTAAATACTTAAGATCGAACTTTTGAAATTTCACTCTCGCAAGCTTTTGCAAAAACTTCTGTATAAGAACGATCTGATTTTTTTGCACACAAGAAATCTCTCATATAAGAAAGAAAATCAACATAATCTTCTTCATCAACATTAGTTTTAATAAGTTCATATTTTAAAAAAAGCATATAGGTATTTAAAACATCGCTTTCGCAATATTCGTGGATTTTTTCAAGTTTATTTTCATAAAAAAGTTTCATTACCTCATCGCCATGCACATCATATTTTCCTGGCAAACCCACCATAGAACAAAGTGTATCAAGCTTTATTCCACGCCCGTTAGATCCTAAGGATTCTAATAAATCACAATGTTTTAATTCTGAAAATCTTGTTTTATAATTATTCCATTTATCACTTTGAGTATCCAAATAAGTTGCTGCTTTTAAATTGTATTTTAAAGCTCTTAAAACAAGAACAGGCATATCAAAATTTTTACCATTAAAACTGACTAATTTTGGCTCATAATTTTCTATAAAATTGAAAAAATTAGCAATCATTTCTTTTTCATTTTGCCCATCAATTTTATTTACTTTGATAAATTTTCCAAAATTATCGCTTAAAACCGCACAAATACTGATGATTTTATGATAAGGCAAAGGCAAAAACTCACTCCCACTTTGTTCTTTTTGCCACTGAAGTGCTTTCAAACTTACTTCTAAATCACTTCCTTCAAAACCTAAAGTTTTACGGATAAGCTCAACATCTGGCACACTCTCACAATCAAAAACACAAATATAACCTTCATTTTTTGCCATTTTTAACCTTTTTTTAAATAATTTCGCTAAAATCATAGCAAAAATTTTAAAATATTAGGCTTTTAATGAAAATAGCAATTGTTCGTTTATCAGCACTTGGTGATATTATCCAAAGTGCCGTGGTTTTGCAATTTATCAAAAATTTTAAAAAAGATATAAAAATTCATTGGTTTGTAGATGAAAAATTTGAAGGCATACTTAAAAACCATCCTTTAATAGACAAACTCTATGCCCTGCCCTTAAAAGACAAAAAAATTTTAAAAAGCCTAAAAATTCTTCTTAAAGCAAGAAAAAACAACTATAATGCAGTAATAGATCTACAAGGGCTTATAAAATCTGCTATTGTAAGTCGAATTTTAAGTAGAAATAATTTTGGTTTTGATAAAAATAGTCTTAAAGAAAGTTTTGCTCATAATTTCTACAACCAAAAACTTGAGTTAGATTACAATGAAAATGTATTTGTAAGATACTTAAGTCTTACCTCCTTTATGTTAAATACTGATTTTAATGTCAAAAATTTAGCCTTTAAACAAGATATTTTTAGCGTAGATGAAAATTTAAAACAACTCTTAAACAATAAACTCAAGCTCGACAAAAACGAAAAAAACATACTCATACACGTGGGTTCAAGCGTAGAAAATAAAATCTATCCTAAAACCAAACTTGCTATACTTTGTAAGCTTTTAATCAATGAATTTCAACAAGCAAAAATTTGGCTCGCTTGGGGAAATGTAAAAGAATACGAATTTGCTAAAGAGGTTTTAAATCTTAGTGGTATTGATGAAACACATATAGAATTAGTGCCAAAATTCAACCTTGAAGAGTTAATGGCTTTTACAAAAATGATGGATCTTATCATAGGAAATGATAGCGGCCCAACACATTTAGCTTTTGCTTTAAACAAAGCATCTATTACGATTTTTGGTGCAACACCAAGCTACCGCAATGCTTTTCAAACTCATATCAATAAAATCATTGATGCAGGTAAAAAAATCCAAAATGCCAAGCATATCGATAAAAGTGATTTTTGTATCACGCGTATAGAAGAAGAAGATATCTTCAAACTTGCCAAAGGCTTACTTAATGAAAAATAGTGATAGAATATATCTTAGTCTTTATTATATTTTGAAATTTTTTGTTACTTTTATGCCTGAGTGTATCTTGCATTTTTTAGCTTTGATTGTAGCAAGAATCACTTTTTATCTTAACAAAAAACATCGCAAGATCATCGATATAAATTTGCAAATCTGTTTTCCTCAATACACTCAAAAAGAACGCGATAAACTATCTTTGAAAATTTATGAAAATTTTGCTCAATTTGGAATTGATTGTTTACAAAATCAAAACACCACCAAAGAAAAAATTCTCAATAAAGTAAATTTTATCAATGAAAATTTTCTTATAGACGCTCTAGCTTTAAAGCGTCCTATTATCTTCACAACTGCACACTATGGAAACTGGGAAATTTTAAGCCTTGCTTATGCAGCTAAATATGGTGCGATTTCCATAGTGGGGAAAAAGTTAAAAAGCGAAGTTATGTATGAAATTTTAAGTAAAAATCGCACCCAATTTAACATAGAGCTTATTGACAAAAAAGGCGGTATAAGACAAATGCTAAGTGCCCTAAAAAAGGGGCGAACTTTAGGAATTTTAACCGATCAAGACTGCGCAGAAAACGAAAGCGTAAGATTAAAATTTTTTAACAAAGAAGTGAATTATCAAATGGGAGCAAGCCTTATCGCACAAAGAAGCAATGCTTTGATCATCCCTGTTTATGGCTATAAAGAAGGTGGTAAATTTTGCATAGAGTTTTTTAAAGCAAAAGATTCTCAAAATGCAAGCTTAGAAGAACTGACACTTTATCAAGCACAAAGTTGCGAAGAAATGATTAAAAAAAGACCTTGGGAATACTTTTTTTTTCATAGACGCTTTGCTAGTTATAATCAAGGAATATACTCATGAATATTTCAATAGTAATACTAACTTTTAATAGTCAAAAATATCTTCAAGAAGTATTGCAAAGTGTTAATTTTGCCAATGAAATTATTTTAATAGATAGCGGAAGCACGGATGATAGTTTAATAATAGCAAAAAATTTTAAAAACGTGAAAATTTTCCATCAAAATTGGCTTGGTTTTGGAAAGCAAAAACAATTTGGAGTTGAAAAAGCAAATAATGACTGGATATTTGTTTTAGATAGTGATGAAGTTTTTACTGAAGAATTAAAAGAGGAAGTATTGCAAATAATTAAAAATCCATCATTTAAAGCATACAAAGTAGCAAGATTAAATTTTTTCTTTGGAGAAGCAATAACAAAAATGGGGCTATATCCTGATTATAACATAAGATTATTTCATAAAAAATATGCCAAATTTGATGAAAGAGAAGTTCACGAAAGCATAATCTGTCAAGAAAAAATAGGAAAATTAAAACATCATTTTTTACATTATGCTTATGAAAATATCGAGCAATTTATAGATAAGCAAAACAAATACTCAAGTCTAAATCCTAAAAAAAATAACCTTCTTAAAGCTTTAATAAATCCTTATTGGACTTTTTTCAAGCTTTATTTTGTAAAATTAGGTTTTTTAGAAGGCAAAAGAGGTTTTATCATAGCAAAGCTTTATGCCCAATATACTTTTTGGAAATATATTAAGTAGTTTTAATCATATCAAACAATTCGTCCCATTTTTTCATCACGCCTTCTATTTTATAAGATTCAACTTTTTCTTTGGCCTTTTTAACAATTTCTTGTCTCAAGTTTTCATCTTGCATTAAAAGTGATATTTTTAAAACCATATCATTAAAATCACCCATCTTAAATAAAAGTCCATTATTTTTATCATCGATTAACTCGCTTACACCCATATAATCACTACTGATTCTAGCGCATTCATAAAAAGCAGCCTCAATTAAAACTATGGGCAAGCCTTCTTGTTTGGAACATAAGCATAAAATTTTAGCTTTTTCATAGTAAAAACTTAAGTCTTCTATATAGCCTACAAAATCGATGTGCAAATTTAAATTTTTAGCAAGCTCCATCAAATTCTTTTTTAAAGAACCCTCTCCTGCTATGATAATCTTCCATTTACTTAAAACATCTTTTTGGATACAAAATAAAGCTTTGATAAAAACATCTACAGCCTTTTCCTCTTCTAATCTTCCTACATATAAATTAATGTTTTCTTTATCATTTGTATGAATTTTTTTACACCCAAGGGATTAGGCATGATGATTTTATTTTTTACAAAAGAATAATATTTAAAATCTTCCCCAGTTAAAACACTTAAATAGGTAGCCAAAGGATACAGTTTTCTTCTTAAACGATTGGTTTTTTTAGACTTTTCTCCAAGATGAAAACCATGCTCGCAAATAATATGCTTGATGCCTATATTTTTATTTGCAAGTAGAGTAAATAAATTAGGCTTGGTTTTAAAAGAAATCATAATATCAGGCTTATACTGTTTTATTTTTTTAATTGCACACTTATATATGATTTTATTAATAAGTTTATTTAAAAAACGGATGGGAGTTAAAGCTTTAGTGTTGATAAATTCAACATAAGCATTGTTACAAATATCATCATAAGCTAGAGGCGTCTTTTCAAAAAATAACAAAGAAAGCTCGTGATTTTTTTCCATTCTTTAGCAAGTTGATAAATAACATAACTTACCCCACCTTTGTTAAAATAGTCACTAACAATCAATATTTTCATAAGATCTAACCTTTTTTAAACTAGGTAAAAAATATTTTATAAAAATGTGAATTTTTTTAATATACTTACTTATTTTATTTTTCTTTTTAAGAAATTTTTTATCATCTTGAGTAGAACTTTCAAACATAAAATTTTCATGTGTATAAACAAGTACAGGAAATAAAGCGTAAGTGTTTAAAACTTTTTCATTACAAGTAAGAGCATCTATAGGCAAATAAATTTTTTCTAAATGAGAAAGCAGTTTTAAGGCTCCATTTTTGGTTATAAAATAACCATAAGTACCGTTGCCTCTAGCGATCAAACGACGAATTTTATAATTTAAGATTTTTTTTGCAAATCTTCTTGAGTAAGGACTTTCTATCCTAAAACCATCATCATTATAAACCTGTCTTTGATGCCCTAATAACAAAAGTTCCAAGTCGTTAGGAAATTCATTAAGGTGTTGTAAAAATTCAAGTAAGTTTTCATCAAAATACGCATCATCTTCTAAAATCACAGCGTATTTTAATTTTTCTTGCAATATTTTTTCATAACATTTTTTATGAGATAAAGAACAACCAAGCTCTCCAAGCCCTAATTCTCTTTTATGAAAATTTAGCATTTTGTCATAATCAACTATATTTAAATATTCTTGCTTACTTATAGCTTTTCCTTCTACCGCTTCGATGATTTCATAATCAAGTTGATATTTTTGACACAATTTACTAATGTATTCTTTTCTTTGCTTTGCTTTTTTAAGATTGATGATAAGAAATTTCATTTTAATTTCATTGCTAATTGTTTTATATATTTTTTTCTCTTAAATTTTATTCTCTTTCTTTTTAATTTTATAAATATTTTTTTAAAAAAGCAACTATAAGGAGTACAACAATATTCCAGTTGTAACTTATGTATAAGAAGCTCGTTAGTAAAATATTGGCACAATAAAAAATATATAGGATTTAAAGCATTAGAATATAAATTAAGCTTATGAATAACAAAATTTAAATTTTCTATAAAAAATTGCATCTTATGAAAATTTTTTCTTTCATTGGTTGATGAGCTAATATTTTGCATATTGTAATTAATCAAACATTGTTCTAAAGTTACAATACGCTTGCATTCAAGATAATACAAAGTAAGGATCAATGCATCTTCTGCCATAGTAAGTTTTGGGTTTTCATTGATTTTTTCAAAAGTTTTTAAATATTTTTGTTTTTGAAGAACTTTACCCCATATATTCCAGTGGCAAATTTTAGAACCAATAATCCATTTTGATAAAAATTTCAAATACTCGTCAATATTATAATTACTATCGGTAAAAAAATATTTTTTTTTCAAAGTTGTATCCAAAATATTATAATTAAAACATATCAAATCATTGTTTTGATCTAAATACTTAGATACTTCCTTACAAGCCTCAAGTTCTAAATAATCATCAGGATCTAAAAACATGATATATAAAGAATTAGCTGCCTTAACTCCTTCATATCTAGCCCTTAAAAGACCTAAATTTTTCTCATTGTGGATTATTTTTATCCTTTCATCTTTTTTGGCATATTCTTTAGCCACATCTATACTTTTATCACTTCCACAATCATCAACTACGATTATTTCTATGTCTTTAAAGGTTTGATTTATGCAACTTTCTATTGCTCTTGCTATATACTTTTCTACATTATAAGTTGGCAAGATAATTGAAATTTCAGGCATTATTTCTCCTAAAAATTTGTCTTGGATGTCGAAAATAAAATCTTAGCATTAATTTAAATCTAAAAAGCCTTAAGTTAATACCGACTAAAGAAAATAAATCCTTTATATTGAGATAATTTAAAGGATAATATTGTTCAATATAATAATGAATATAATGTAAAAATATTTTATTTTGGAATTTTTTATCTAAAACATTACTTTCTTTGCAAAAAAGAAAAATATTAACCCCAATCACACACATACAATAAGCCTTAAAATAAGCTCTCAATTCCTTATACCCTCCTCCATTTGATTCAAAATATTTTCTTAATTTTTCTAAATTTTCAGGAAGTTTTTTTGGAATTTTATCTTCAATAATATTAGTAATAGAATTTTGACGAATTCTATAAACCATAAGCTCCTCTTTTAAATAAAAAAAAGTAGGACTCAAAAAAAACAAAATAGTGCCAAAATCATGATCTTCATGATAAATCCCATAAGCAAAACGAAGCTTGTAAGTATTTAACAAACTGGCTCTAAAAGCCCCCTGCCAAGCAAAATAAAATTCATAACATTCATTTTGCAAAAGTAATTCTAAGCCATTTTTACAATTTAAATTTTTCATCTTTAAAATAATATCACATTCTGGACTTATTTTAAATCGTTTTTCTTCTTCTATGAATTCTTTAAAAGAATGAGCTATGAGATCCAAATCACTTTTGTTCATTTCATTTACACATTTTTCAATGCAAGTTGGCTCTAAATAATCATCAGAATCTAAAAAATGAATAATATTGTCAAGCAAATCTTGGATGATAAATTCATTAATGTTTTTTAACTTTGTTTGGATTATGTTTTTACTAAGTTTTATGAAGTTTTTATTTATTTCTTCTTTTGTAAGTTCTTTAGTGTTTTTTTTAAAAGTATTTGTGCTTTCATAGCTTATAATATTATTTTCATTTTCAAAAAATTCTCTTAATTTAGTGCCTTTTATAAATTCTAAACCTGCATTTCTAGCCGAACTTAAACCACCATTTTCTTTTGCTATAATAAAAATTCTTTCATCTTTTTTAGCATATTTTTTAGCTATATTTAAACTATTATCAGTACTTCCATCATCTACCAAAATAATATCTAAATCTTTATAACTTTGATTTATAACACTTTTTAAACACTCGTCCAAATATTTTTCTACATTATAAATTGGAATTATTATACTAACCATATTACAAAATATCCTAATCCTTAATGTATAAATTATACATAATTAAGTTAAAAATTTTAAAAAACAAAGTCATAATTTTTATAAATTTGAATTAAAACAAAAAATAAGAATAATTTAAAATATTAAATTGTGTAAAATAATTCTACTATAAATTACATATGATTTTTTCAAAAAAGTTATAAGCAATATTTATTATAAATAACCTCAAAAATACTCTTTTTTATATTTTATAAACATAAACTCCACCTTCTTTGCATAAAATTAAAAAACTAATATTTACATAAATAACTAAAAATATATAATTTTAAAATAAAATACTGCAAAGATATAATTTATTATTAACTTTTATAAAATATTTAATTGTTTTTTAAATAAGATTATTGTTTATTTTTTTATTTTTGGAATTTCTAATCTAAAAATAATTGTATATAGTATAGCAAATATAAAAAAAATATATCTATAACTTGCAATCTTGCTAAAAAAATAATGCATATATTTTTTATTTATAACATATTTAAACCAACTTTTATCAATTTTAAAAAAAGAAATTTTATACTCTATAGAAATCTTACTACACTTAAATATAGATTGTGAAATATTTCTATAAAAACTGGGTATAAAAAGCTTTTCACAAATAAGTTTACTTTCTAAATCTATTGTATTATCTTTCAAATAAGTAATCAAAGATAAAAGCATTCTTATATTTGAAAGAACATCTATATGCAAATGAATATTTTTTACATTTCCAAATTCTAAAACATATATTGGAGGCGGAAGTATTTTCTTATTGCTATAATTACAAGAACTATAATCCCTTATTCTATATACATATAATTCTTTTTCTAACATATATATAAAGTTACTTTGCAAAAATAACAAAATTCCGAAAATTCTATCTTCGCCTATAATATAATTTTCAAACATCAAAGAAATCTTTTTTAAAAAGTGAAAATTGATTACACCAAAGCATACGAACTGAAAAAAATCATCCTTTATAAACTGTCGTTCTATCCATTCAAATTTTGTTATAATGTTTCTTCCTGTAAAATATTTATCAAAAATACTAGTTGTAGAAATATCCTTAAAAGTTTGATTTATAACTTTCTCCTTAAACCATAATATATCAACCCCATCCATTCTAGGAACACATTCTTCTATGCAATTTAATTCCCAATAATCATCAGAATCTAAAAAGATAATATAATCAATATCAGGGGCTTTAAAATTTAAAAGCTCATCTTTGTTTTTAAAGAAATTTGAACTTTTATATATTTTATAAATATTATAAGGATTATCTTCATTGTCTAGTTTAAATTCTACTAAGGAGTTTTCTTTTAATTCTTGGGTAATGTTTTTAAAATCATATTCTTTACTAAAGAATTCTATGCCTACATTTCTTGCTGTACTTTGTCCCCCGTTTTCCTTATCAAAAAGTATAAATCTTTCATCTTTTAAAGTATATTCTTTGGCTATATTAAGCGAGTTTTCATCTGTGCTACCATCATTTACAAGTACAACTTGTAAATTTTTATAAGTTTGATTGACAACGCTATCTAAACATTCTCTTAAATATTTTTCTACATTATAGATTGGGATAACCACACCTACGGTTTTGGTTTGATTCTTTGTAAAAGATAATCTATTTAAAAGATTTTGTATTTTGTGCCTATCTAAAAGCTGTCCATAAATTGTTTCTTTTAAATAAAAATGATTTTTATTCATTTTATAACTTCTCCACATTTCAGAAAATAAATGCAAACAAGGTCTATTTTCATCAAAAGTTTTTTTCTTATCTATAAAATCTCTAGCATTTTTCCATGGAATTTGACAAGTATCTTTATAGTCTAGAGCATGCTTTTCCAAACCACACTCTTTAACCCATTTAGCCAAAAACCAAGGTCCTATTACTCCCCAAGGGATGGTTTTTCTATTATCTACAATCTTCTTTGCTTCTTCTATAAGTAATTTTCCAAATTCACTTTGTTTTGGAAATTTAAGGAGTGAAGTTGTGATTCTAGCTTTGTTAGGATCATCATCAATTTCCTTAGAAAAAATATATCCTTTTTCATGATAATCATAAGGGCTTAAACACACCATATCTAAATCTACCCATACCCCCCCCCTGAGATAGAGTAGATTAAATCTAAAAAAATCTGAAAAAGCAGCTACTCCAGCTCCCCTATCATCACTAAAATATTCTTCAAAAGGCACAATATCATTTGCATTTTTAAGTGTAAAATTATCAAACAATTCTTGGAATTTTAAAAAGATTCTATCATTTAAATTATAAGTATATAGATGGAATTTATATCCATTGTCAAGCCAAGATTTAATCGTAAGAATTTCCATCAAACCTATGCCCTCATAGCCTTTAGGGGTATACCAAAAACTTGAAATTTCAGTCATTATTAGCCTTCTAGTGTTAAAAATACGAAAATTTAATTATATAAAATTTAATCTTAAATTCTATTTTTTAAATCCAACTCTTCTTTCTTTAAAACTTCAAATAATTTTCGATGAAATTTATCATGTAAAAACTCTTTGGATAGTTTTTTTATAATTTCATTGCTTTTCTTTTTATCTCGATAATTTTGATTTAAAATTTCTTTATTTTTGTTTTCATATCTTCCATTTGGATTAAATTTATAATGATAAATGCAAGTTTTAAAAACGGCTATTTTCTCACAAAACATAAAATAAACATAACAAAAAAGCACATCTTCACCGTAACTTAAATGCTCATCTATTTTAACTTTTTCAAAACTTTTTAAGATGATATCTTTTCTAAAACACTTCGCCCAAACCGACCAGCAAAAATGCCTTTGTTTGCTTAAAAATTCTAAAAATTCCTTTTGATTAAAAACTTCATCTTGTTTAAAACGATAAAATTGTTTGGTTTTTACCCTATGCACAAAGGCATCAAAACAAAGTAAATCAAAACCTTTTTTCACCTCTTTAAACGCTATTTCACAAGCATCAGGTGTTAAAAAATCATCACTATCTAAAAACATTATAAAATCAGAACTAGAATGCAAAACTCCTAAATTTCTACTTGCAAAAGTGCCTAAATTTTCTTCATTTTGAAAGATTTTTATTCTTGGATCTTTTTTTGCAAATTCTAAAACCATATTTAAACTATTATCTTTACTTTTATCATCGATAATCAAAATTTCAATATCTTTTAAAGTCTGATTTATACAACTTTGCAAAGCTCTTGAGATAAAATTGCAAGAATTAAAAAGTGGGATTATGATAGAAAGTTGTGGCATATTTTTCCTAAATTTTGTTAAAATAATAAAAACAATTCTATCAAAGTTTAGGAAATTCATGAAAATTTTTATACATCTTCCCACTTGGCTAGGCGATGCGGTGATGGCTTCACCTGCTTTATACGCTATAAAAGAACATTTTAAAAATGCTCAGTTTATCCTTTATGGCTCTTTGGTTTCCACAGCACTTTTTAAAGAATTTCCTAATTCTAAAATCATCATAGAAAATAAACAATCTCGCTATAAACAAGCCCTATTTTTACGCAAAGAACTTGGTAAAATCAATCTTAGCTTTGCTTTTAGATCTGCGTTTTCTTCTAAGATTATCTTGCATATCCTTAAAACAAAACAAAGATATTTTTTTGATAAAAACAAGTACAAAGAAGAACATCAAGTTTTAAAATACCTTTATTTTATAGAAAACTCACTTGGCATGAAAGCTCATTTTAAGGACTTAAAACTTCCATTTAAGCTAAAATTTCAAAACCCTCTTGTCTTAAAAAATGGTAAAAAAATTCTAGGACTCAACCCTGGTGCAAGCTTTGGAAGTGCAAAAAGATGGAATGCGAGTTATTTTGCTAAAGTGGCTTTAAATTTCAGCCAAAGTCATGAGATTTTAATCTTTGGCGCAGGAAAAGCCGAACAAGAACTTTGTAATGAAATTTATCAAATTTTAAAAGAACAAAACATAAAAGTAAAAAATCTTTGCAATAAAACCACCATCAAAACCCTTTGTCAAAATATCGCTTTTTGCGATCTTTTCATCACAAATGACAGTGGTCCTATGCACATAAGTACGGTTTATAAGATAAAAACCGTAGCTATTTTTGGCCCTACGAAATTTACTCAAACTTCACCTTGGCAAAATGAAAACGCAAAATTAGTGCATTTAGATCTAGCTTGTATGCCTTGTATGCAAAAAACCTGTCCTTTAAAACACCACAAATGCATGAAAGATTTAAAGCCTCAAAGGGTTATAGAAGAGGCTAGAAATTTACTTAAGCTTTAATCGATTTTTTATATATACAATAGATAACAACTAAAATATTTGAGTAAAATCTAAAAATTTCTCTAGCAATTTTTTTATATAATATTAATTTTATTGAAAATTTTCTTCCATATTCTACAATAACACTTGAAAAATTTGCTTGCTTAAGAAATAAAGGCTTTTTCACTATATTTAACACATTATGTTTATAAAACATATCCATATAATCATCTACAGCATAGATCCAATTTTTAGCGCATTTAAGAAATTTCTTTGCAGCACTTACTTGCAGTACATAGCCTTGAGTTCCAGCAAGTTTTTCAAAACTTAAATAATATTCACCCTCACTCAAAAAATACAATCTTTTATCAAATAAGTAGCAAAGTCTTATATATTCATATTTGCTCTTTAATAGCTCATCTATATATTCTGTCCCATTATTTAAAAATTCATCACTAAATTCCACGTCATCTTCTAGGATGATTATAGGCTCATCAAGCTTCACACATTCTTGCCAAAGTTTATAATGACTAGCAAAACAAGCTTTTTCTCCATCAGAAAGCTCTCTACCCAAAATCCAAGAACCCCACCAAGAAAAATGATCTTTAAATTCCAAATGTTCTTTATTTTTAGCATCAATAGCTTTAAAGAAAATAAATTCTAATTTATTTTTTAAACTAGGATTTTTTTCAAAAAGCTTTTGAATTTGTTTTTGCATATACTCTTTTCTATATAAAGAACGCTCTAAATTGATGATAAAAACTTTCATTAAAAACTCTCATCTATGATCTGACAAAGTGTGTGTATGATCAAAATATGCATTTCTTGAATTCTAGCCGTATCATCGCTTGGCACAACAAGATTATGATCACAAAGCTTATTCATTATTCCACCACCTTTTCCGCTAAGCCCTAGACAAAGCATATTAAGCTCTTTTGCTTTTTTTAAGGCTTCTAAAACATTAGGGCTTTTTCCACTGGTTGAAATGCCGATTAAAACATCATTTTCGTTTCCTAAAGCCTCTACTTGTCTTGAAAAAACAAATTCAAAACCATAGTCATTTCCTATAGCACTAAGTGCTGAAGTATCGGTTGTAAGTGCTATGCCTGCTAAAGCCTTGCGTTCTTTTTTATAACGCCCGCTAAGTTCAGCCGCAAAATGCTGAGCATCAGCCGCACTTCCACCGTTTCCGCAAATCAAAATCTTGCCACATTTTTTAAGACACTCGCACAAAAGCTCACCTACTTTAGTGATTTGTCCTTTTAAAATTTCACTTTCTTGAGCGATTTTTTGATGTTCTTGCCATTCTTTTTCCACTAAATTTATCATTTTTTATCCTTAATCTTTTCTATGATCTTACTCGTACTAAATCCTTCTTCAAAGTCGATTAATTCAACCCTTGAAACAATATCTGTACCCACAACAAGCTTATCTTTATAATCAGCTCCTTTAACCAAAATATCAGGTTTTAAAAAGCTTATAAGTTCCAAAGGCGTATCTTCATCAAAAATCACTACAAAATCTACGAAATAAAAAGCTGCCAACATACAAGCTCTTTGAAACTCTGAATTTACAGGACGACTCTCGCCTTTGAGTCTTTTCACACTCGCATCTGAGTTTAAACCTACAATCAAAACATCGCCCAATCTTTTAGCTTTTTCAAGGTATTTTATATGTCCAAAATGCACTATATCAAAACAACCATTTGTAAAAACGATCTTTTTATTATTTTGTTTTAAAAGTGTTAAAAGTTCTTCTTTGCTTTTGATTTTTTTCTCAAAATCCACACGATTAAAACTCTTAATCTCATCAAAACTCACACTCACGCTACCTATTTTACTTACCACAACAGCTGCTGCTTCATTAGCGAGTTCACAAGCTTTAAAAATTTCAATCCCATTTGCCAAACAAAAAGCTAAAACGGCGATCACACTATCACCAGCCCCCGTTACATCATAAACTTCTAAGGCTTTAGCAGGTGCGATTTTTAATTTCTCATCAAAAAGTGCAATCCCCGATTCTGAAAGAGTGATAATAGAATAACGCAAAGCAAAATCTTCTTTTAATTTTTTAATCCCTTTTTCTAAATTTTCACCCTCTAAATTTTCAAATTTCAAAGCCTCTAAAGCTTCTTTTTTATTAGGTGTAAGTAAAGTTGCACCACTGTATTTACTAAAATCACTCCCCTTAGGATCAACTAAAACAGGGATATTTAAAGCCTTAGCCTTTTTTATCACAGCCTTGCAAACCTTAGGCGTTAAAATACCCTTAGCATAGTCACTTAAAACCACAGCTTTAAAATCTTTGATCCTTTCATCAAACAAAGCTATAAGTTCATTTTCAAGTAAAATTTCACTTATATCTTCTTCATCTAGTCTTAAAACCTGCTGATTGTGCGCCATAATGCGATTTTTAAAAGGGGTTTTGCGTCCTTTTTGGATCAAAAATTCTCCTTTTAAATTTTCTTGTAAAAATTTCCCACTCTCATCATCACCCACAACACCGAGTGCAAAAACATCAGCTCCCAAGCTTTTTAAATTTGCATAAACATTCGCAGCCCCACCTAATCTTTTATCTTCTTTAAGAGTTTTAGCTACCAAAACAGGGGCTTCAGGGCTGATACGCGAACAATCACACCAAGTGTAATTATCCACCATAAAATCCCCTATAATTAAAATTTTAGGTTTTTGCTGACTTAAAAACTCAAGCATTTACTTCCTTTTCAAAAAGTCTTTTTATCTCACCTAAATAATCTTTTATACCCTCTTCAAGACTAAATTTTGGCTGATAATCCCAAGTTTGATCTAGTTTTGCTTCAGTGTGGAATTGATAAGATTTTACATAAGGATTTGGGATATATTCGCAAGGCAAATTAGTCTTTAACTCTTTTTGTAAAATATCAACTATATCTTGAAAAGTCCTTGCTTTACCACTGCCCACATTATAAACCCCACATTTTGAGCCAAGAGCGATTAAATTGGCATTAATAACATCTTTGATATAGGTAAAATCTCTATAAATTTTATCACTTCCTTCAAACAAGCGTGGATTTTTTCCTGCTAAAATTTGATGGCCAAATTGCAAAACCATAGAAGCAGTTTTATTTTTATAAAATTCGCCTTTTCCATAAACATTAAAATATCTAAGTCCTACTAAATGGGCTTTATCGTAGTATTTTTTCGCTAGCTTATCCATCATCAATTTTGAAAAAGCATAAGGATTTTTTGGTTCTTCATCTTTACCTACAGTTTGTGGACTTTTTGCATCACCATAAACCGAAGCTGAACTTGCATAAATAAGCTTTGCATTAAGATCTATGCTAAGTTCTATAAAATCTTTAAAAGTATTTAGATTGGTTTGTAAAACCTTAGTTTGATCAAAAACTGTAGTGTCTGAAATTGCTGCTTGATGAAAAATAATCTCTGGCTTAAAATCTTCAATCTTTTTTAAAACTTTTTCATCATTAATATCACCTGCAAAAAGCTCTCCATCAAATTCAAGTAAATTTTTAAAATGCCCAAAACTTTGCAAATTTCCATTTTCAAAAGTCGCACTACTACGCATTTTATCGATGATTAAAATTTCATGTTTTTCTTGCAAATTTAAAGCCAGTTGCGAACCTATAAATCCTGCGCCACCTGTGATTGCTATTCTCATTTAAATGTCCTTTTCTTTAAAAAGCTCAAAATTTCTTTTAAATTTTTAAATTGTCTAAAAAAATCGCCTTCTTTTTTTTCTTCATTCACTAAAATCAAAGTGCCAATATCAGCATTTAATCCTGCTTGCATATCGCTTAGATTATCTCCGATAAAAATAGAATTTTTCATATCTAAATCAAACTCATCTTCTGCTTTTAAAAGCATTCCTGCTTTAGGTTTGCGACATTCACAACCTTCTAAATGCGGACAATGATAAATTTTATCAATTTTTATATCTTGTTTGGCAAATTCTTTAAGCATATAATCACAAAGCTTAAAAAAATCACTTTCCTTGTAATATCCTCTTGCAATGCCTGATTGATTTGTCGCTATAAAAAGCAAATACTTTTTAGCTAAAAAATATCTACAAAGTTCAAAAATTCCATCACAAAATTCAAAATCTTCTATTTTATAAACATATTTTTTATCTATATTAATCACACCGTCTCTATCTAAAAATAATGCTTTTGTTTTCATAAAAAACATTATAATATAGCTTTTTTAAAAAGAAAATAAACATTATCTTTAATTTCTTAAGATTTTTATAAAAATAAAGATATATAATACCTAGCAATCTAATTTTTACTAAGGAGAAAACAAATGAAAAAATTATTAGTAGTTTCTGCTTTGGCATGTCTTGGTGTTTCTGCTTTTGCTGCAGATGGTGCTACACTTTTTAAAAAATGTGCAGTATGCCATGGTGCAAAAGCAGATAAAGTTTATTTAAACAAAGTTCCAGCTTTAAAAACTCTTTCTTCTGCTGAAAGACTTCAATACATGAAAGAATATTCAGAAGGCAAAAGAAATGCTTATGGTCAAGGTGCGATCATGAAACTTAACCTTAAAGGTTTAACTGAAGAAGATTTTAAAGCTATCGAAGCTCATATTGAAACTTTAAAATAATTTCTAAAAAAGGCTTTTCTTTTTAAGAAAGCCTTTTTTTATCCAAAGCTTCTTTTTTACGCCTTTCTAATTCTATAGCATCACGCAAAGAATCCTCATCATCATTTAAAGTAGTAAATTTATAATCATCATCAAATTGTTTATTTTTAATCCCCCAAAGCAAAGTTGCCAAAATGATAAAAAACGCTAAGATAGAAACCCCTATCATCATCATAATTATACTATTCATTCTTTAATCCTTAAAGCATTTAAAATAACTATTATACTACTAAAAGACATAGAAATAGCAGCGAATAAAGGATTAATCATACCCAAAAAAGCCAAAGGTATGGTACAAGCATTATAAAACAAAGAAAAAGCAAGATTTTGCTTGATAATTTTAAAGGTATTTTTAGATAATTTGATGGCTTTTTTTAAAGAAAGCAAGTCATTTTTCAAAAGTAAAACATCACTACTTTCTATAGCTAGATCACTTCCTTCTCTTAAAGTCATCGAAACACTTGCATATTTTAAAGCTAGTGCATCATTTACCCCATCACCTACAAATAAAACTTTGTAATTTTTGCTTAAATTTTCTATAGTTTTCATTTTATCTTCTGGCAAACAAGAAGCTTGATAATTTTGAATTTCTAACTTTTTAGCGATTTTTTCCACTGCTTTTTGATGATCGCCACTTAGTATCATTAATTCTTTCTTTTCTTTTTTAAGATAAGCAATAAGCTCTTTTGCACCTTCTCTTAAAACACTATCAAACTCAAAAGAAGCTAAAATTTTACCTTCCTTAGCAAAAATAAAATGTGTATTATCAAATTCTTTAGCCACAATACCCTTTTCTTGCAAAAATTTAGAACTTCCACCTAAAAGCAACCCTTCATTTAACTCAGCACTTAAACCTTTAGCTTGAATGCTTGAATGCTTTTTAAAATCCAAATTTAAATTCTTAGCTCCTTTTTGCTTTAAATACGACGCAATATTTTGAGAGATAGGATGTTTAGAAAGTTTTACAAAATTATAAAGCTCATTTAAATCAAGTGTTTTATCCAAAAAAATCTCTTTAAGTTCAAGCTCTATTTTGGTTAAAATACCCGTTTTATCAAACACCACGCAATCACATTTGCTTAAATCTTCTATCACACTAGAACTTTTAAACAAAATATGTTTTTTCAAAGCTCTACCTAAAGCTACAAGATTGCTCACTGGTGTTGCTAAAGCCAAAGCACAAGGACAAGCGATAATCAAAACTGCAATCGCATTGACTAAAGAAATTTCGAAACTCTCTTCTTTATAAAAAAACCAAAAAGCAAAACAAATAAAAGCGATCAATAAAACCGTTCTAGAAAAATAAGCCGAAAGACTATTGACCAAACTTTCAAGTTTTGCTTTTTTAGAACTCGCAAGTTCTAAAAGCTGGATAATTTGACTGAGTTTTGAATCCTTGTAAAGCTTTGTTGCTTCATACTCCACACTTCCATCAAGCACTATACAAGCTGAAAAAATTTCATCTTCTTTTTGTATGAGTTTTGGAATACTTTCTCCGTTTAAAGAAGAAGTATCCACACTCATTTCACCACTTTTACAGATCCCATCGATTAAAATTTTATCTCCAGTTTTAAGCAAAATTCTATCCCCTAAACAAACCTTTTGCACTTCTTTAGGAACAAATTCTTTACCATCAAAAACCAAAACTTCATTTTGCAAAAAATCATTAAGCCCATCTATGGTATCTAAAGCACGCTTTTTGCTAAACATCTCAAGATATTTTCCTATAAATACAAAGCAAACTATCATCGCCACAGAGTCAAAATACACTTCCCCCACCCTAAAAAACATAGCCCATAAAGAATAAACATAAGCCAAACTCGCTCCGCTAATCACCAATACATCCATATTTAAACTATGCATTTTTAAAGTTTTAAAAGCGCTTTTATAAAAATGAGATCCCGTATAAAAAAGCACAGGAGAACAAAGGATAAATTCAGCAAAATTTAAAATATCCTTAGTATCCTTATCCATACCGCTAAAAAATCCTGCGTATTTTGCCACTGCTATCCACATGATATTCATCACACAAGCTATAGCCACAACAAGCTTAGAATAAAATTCTCTTTTTAGTAAATCCGCTTTTTTTGAAGCCTTGCTCGCATCATAAGCACTCGCTTTATAGCCTATACTTTCAATAAGTCTTAAAATTTGCACCAAAGAAATACTTTGTTCATCAAAAACAATGCGTGCTTTATGGCTTAAATGATTGATATCAAGTTCTAAAATTCCTTCTTGCTTCGTTAAAATTTTCTCATTAAGCCACACACAAGCTGCACATTCTATACCGTGTATCATGAGATAAATTTCACTAAATCCTTCTTTAGTTTTAGTAATAAACTCATCATAATTTTTCATTTCATTTTGAAAATTTACAGGGCTTAAAGTTTGATTTCCAAGCTTTTCATAAAACTCATCTAATCCACTTTCATGTAAAATTTCCCAAACGCTCTCACAACCCTTACAGCAAAAAAATTTACCCTTATACTTTATCATTTGGGCTTGTTTATAATCAAGTCTACAATGTTCACATTTCATAATCATTCTTTAAAAAAATATTTTTTATAATTATAGACAAATTTGACAAAAAGTGCATTTTTTTACTAAAATCACATTTTACAAAAATTATTCTGCTAAATCTTACGAGGACTCATGGAAAAAGAAAAAAAACAACATCAAAGAACCCACGTTCCAGTGGAAGGTTATAAAATCGAAGAATTAAAATTATTAGATTTAGAAAATCTAGTTAAAATCGCTAATGAATGTGAAATCGAAAACCCAAGAGAATTTCGCCGTCAAGAACTTATTTTTGAAATTTTAAAAGCACAAACAAAAAAAGGCGGTTTCATACTTTTTACAGGGATTTTAGAAATTTCTTCTGAAGGTTATGGCTTTTTAAGAGGCATGGACTCTAATCTTAGCGATAGTGTTAATGACGCTTATGTTTCAAATTCACAAATTAGAAAATTTGCTCTGCGTGTAGGCGATATCGTTACAGGACAAGTTAGAGAACCTAAAGATCAAGAAAAATACTACGCTCTTTTAAAAATTGAAGCGATCAATTATCTGCCTTTACAAGAAGCCAAAGAAAGACCTTTATTTGATAACTTAACCCCTATTTTTCCAACAGAAAAAATCAAACTCGAATACGATGCGATGAAGCTTACGGGTCGTGTTTTAGATCTTTTTACCCCTATAGGAAAAGGACAACGTGGGCTCATCGTTGCTCCACCACGCACAGGTAAAACAGAGCTTATGAAAGAACTTGCTACTGCTATTGCAAAAAACCACCCCGAAATGCATTTAATCGTGCTTTTAGTCGATGAAAGACCTGAAGAAGTTACTGATATGCAAAGATGCGTAAAAGGCGAAGTTTTTAGTTCTACTTTTGATTTGCCTGCTTATAATCATGTGCGTGTAGCTGAACTTGTGATAGAAAAAGCCAAAAGAATGGTAGAAACAGGTAAAGATGTTATTATCCTACTTGATAGCATCACAAGACTTGCACGTGCTTACAATACTGCAACTCCAAGCAGTGGAAAAGTCCTAAGCGGTGGGGTGGATGCTAATGCCCTACACAAACCAAAACGCTTCTTTGGTGCAGCTAGAAATATAGAAAATGGAGGCTCTTTAACCATAGTTGCTACGGCTTTAATTGACACAGGTTCAAGGATGGATGATGTAATTTTTGAAGAATTTAAAGGCACAGGAAATAGCGAAATAGTTCTTGATAGAAATATCGCTGATAGAAGAATTTATCCTGCGATTAATATCATCAAATCAGGAACAAGAAAAGAAGAATTACTCCAAGGCGTAGCAAATCTTCAAAAAATTTGGGCGATCCGTTCGGCGATTTCTCAAATGGATGATGTTGAGGCATTGAAATTTTTATATTCTAAAATGCTTAAAACCAAAGACAATGTAGAACTTTTATCTATAATGAACGAGTAGAAAATGCTTCAAGCTTTAGCGATTAAATACAGACCAAAAACCTTTGATGAACTCATAGGACAAAAAACAGTTAGCGTAAGTTTAAAATACGCTCTAAATCATAATCGCTTAGCTCATGCTTATCTTTTTTCAGGACTTAGAGGAAGCGGAAAAACCTCAAGTGCTAGAATTTTTTCTCGTGCTTTAGTTTGCGAACAAGGACCAAGTGATACTCCATGTGGCACTTGCAAGCACTGTCTTGCAGCACTTGAAGGCAAACATATAGACATTATAGAAATGGATGCTGCAAGCAACCGTGGACTTGAAGACATACAAACCTTAATCGAGCAAACCAAATACACCCCTTCTATGGCAAGATTTAAAATTTTCATCATTGATGAAGTACATATGCTTACCCCACAAGCTGCAAATGCACTTTTAAAAACCTTAGAAGAACCCCCAAGTTATGTTAAATTTATACTTGCAACAACAGATCCTTTAAAACTTCCAGCCACTGTACTTTCAAGAACGCAACATTTTCGCTTTAAACAAATTCCACAAAGTGAAATTTTAAATCATCTTAAAAAAATTTTACTTAAAGAAAATGTTAAATTTGAAGAAGAAGCTTTAAAATTCATAGCAAGAAGTGGCAATGGATCTTTAAGAGATACTTTAACCTTGCTTGATCAAGCCATTATTTTTTGTCAAAATGAAATCAGCATTAGTAAAATTACAGATATGTTAGGCTTTTTAGATCCTCAAAAAATCAAAGCCTTTTATCAGGCTATTTTAACAAAAGACAAAGAAAAAGTTTTTGCATATTTAGAAGAATTGCAAGACTATGAAGCTTCAAGCGTGATTGATGAAATGCTTTTTTATTTAAAAGAAAGTTTTTTTGCAAAAAGTACAGAATTTTCTACTTTAATTTATGAAAGATTTTTCCGTATTTTATCAAAAGCTAAAAATATGCTTTGCGATGATGATGGCTTTACGCTTTGTGTTATGGCTTTTATGATGATGGAAGCAAGTCATTTAAAAGAAATTGACGCACAAATCCAAGAAATCAAACAAGAAAATATAACAAATACTACACCTAAGATCACACCTTCTCCTATCATGCCTAATCTTGAGAAAAAAATAGAAAAAAATGCTTATGAAATCTTGCTTGATAGTATTTATGATAGGGATTTTGATCTTGCAGAATGCTTTAAACAAAGCACAAAATTTATTAGTTTTGAAAGCAATACTTTAAATATAAGCTCAAACGCACAAGGACAAAATCGCGATACGCTCAATAAAGGTTTTAAACTCATACAAGAACTTTTTAAAGCTAAATTTGGAGAAAATGCAAAAATTAATGTGCAAAAAGCACTAACAATTGATGAAAATAAGCTTCAATCCTTAACTCAAGAATTACCAAACAGTGAAAATAAAAACAATATTCAAAGTTCTATTAATATGCTTAAAGAAGGAGCTAAAAAATTTGACCCACAAGAAGATCTTAAAGAGGCTCTTAAAGATTGTTTTGGGGAGCCTAGTATAGAAAATTAATCATCATTTTTAAGAGAGATGAAAATCAAAGCTAAAAACATATAAGTTACCAATCTTGTAGCACCAGGCAAACCATTCCAAACATTACTCATCCACATTTCAAACCATTCTGCAGCAACTACTTGAAAGGCAAACCATAAATACAGCAACAAGTTAAGGAAATAATCCCAAAAATCTTAGCGTTAAGAAAGCTTTGAGCATCTAAATTTCTAGCTTTAAACATATCATAAACACCTTTTAGGGCTGTTAAGGTAATAAAAATTTCAAAAAGAATAATTATTATATAGCCTATATGATGAATCACAGGAGAAGTAATAACCCCATAAACTATAGCATTACCTAAATAATCAGACTTTATATCCGCACTCATCACAATGCGAAACAAATTGGAAATTAGAATTGTAATCTGTCACATTTCTAAAAACCACTATACCTGCTAACGATGCAACGGTAAGCAAAATAATAATTTTTGAAAATCAAATCATTTTACTTATGCAAAAACATTTTTATTACATTTATACCATTTTAATAATATATTCTTAATAAAAATTAAATTTTTAAATTCTTTTAAGCCTTAAAGAATTAAGTACCACAGCAACAGAACTAAAACACATTGCAAGTGCTGCTATATGAGGACTTAAAGTGATAAAAGGTACAAATCCTGCTGCGATAGGAATGCAAAGTACATTATAAATAAAAGCCCAAAAAAGATTTAGCTTGATAATACTGCGTGTTTTTTTAGCAAGTTTAAAACATTTAAAAATCGCTGATAAATCATCTTTTATCAAGATAAAATCTCCTGTTTTTTTTGCAAGTTCATTTGCCTTTGAAAAACTCATACTCACGCTTGCAGCAGATAAAGCCGCCGCATCATTGATCCCATCTCCTACAAAAAGAGTTTTTTTAAATTTTTGAATGATTTGTAGTTTTTCTTCACTCTTAAGTTGGGCATGAAATTCGTCTATTTGTAATTCTTTAGCTATTTTTTCTACATTTTTTATATGATCACCACTTAAAATAAAAGTTTTAAGATCTTGCCCTTTTAAATTTAACACAAGCTCTTTGGCCCCATCTTTTAAAGCATTACTTAACAAAACACCACCTAAACACTTTTTATTCTTAGCAAAATACACCCTAACATATTCTTTAAAAGAATCAAAAAAGATATCGCTTTCTTTTGTGTCAACTTCATTTTTGTGCAAAAACTCCGCACTACCTACAAGATAAATATTATTATCTTCTTTGTATTTTATACCAGAACCCACAATCACTATTCCCTCGCCCTTTAAATCAAAAATTTGATCTTTATGCAAAGCCTTGGCTATAGGATGAGAGCTTAAACTTTCAATTTGACATAATTTATCAAAATCATCTTTAGAAAGATTGTGCTTAAAAATACTCAAATTTTCCTTTGTTAATGTACCTGTTTTATCAAAAAAAGCGTACTTAACTAAGGCTAATTTTTCTAAAGCAGCAGGATTTTTAATAAGAATGAAATTTTTTGCCGCATTTGCACTTGCCACAACCAAAGCTATAGGCGTTGCAAGCCCTAAAGCACAAGGACAAGAAATCAAAAGCACAGCACAAGCGTGTAAAAAAGCTGTATTTAAATCCGCTTTTACCGCCCAAAAAACAAAAACTAAAAAAGCAAAAAATATTATACCCCCTACAAAGTATTTAGAAATTTGATCTGCTAAATTTGCCAAAGGACTTTTGATATTTCCTGCTTCAAAAACTAGATTTTTGATTTGTTCTAAAGTACTATCCATAGCCTTTTTGTTTGCTTTGATCCTTAAAGCGCCATTTAAAACTACTGCTCCTGCTTGAACTTCATCGCCTTCTTTTTTTAAAACAGGCAAAAACTCTCCATTTAAAAAACTCATATCAAGCTCTGCGCTCCCTAAAAGCACTACTCCATCTGCAACAATGCTTTCTCCTTCTTTTACCAAAAGCACATCGCCACTTTTGACAAAAGAACTTGGAATTTCTTTAATACTTTCATCTTCAAGCAAAATTTTTGTCTTTTTTGTATCTATATTTTCCAAAATTCTTTGATAATCTTGTGCTTTAAATTTAGCTTTACTTTCAAGATATTTTCCTAAAAGCACAAAGGAAATAATCATCATTGCACCACTAAAATACAAATCTTCTTCTTTAAAAATTTGCAAATACACTAAAAAAGAATACACAAAAGCACTCAAAGTCCCTAAAGCTACAAGGGTATTCATATCTAAATTTTTACTTTTAAGTCCTAAAAAAGCATGAGAAAAAAAGTCTCTCCCGCAATAAAATATCCCAAAAAAACTCAAAGCCATTTGGATATTTTGCGAAAAAGAAGTTTTAACAAACATTTCAAAATACATAATAATCACACTCAAAACTATACTTAAAAGCAAATTTTTTCTTAATTCTAAGTGTTTTTTTGCCTTGTATGCGTTCAAGCTTTGTTCATCTTCTAAAATTTCAAAGCCTAAATTTTTAATTTTTGCGATGATATCTTTGCGTTTTTCTTGATCTTCAAGTAAAAAAACTCCGCTAGAATTCACATAAGAAACACTAGCATCTTTAACACCATCAATTTTTTTACAAGCTCTTTCTATAGCGTTAGAACAATTAACGCAAGTCATTTTACCTATTTTTATACGCAATTCTTCCATTATAAACGCTCTATGATTTCAAAACCTAAATCTTGAAATTCTTTTGTAAAATTTGATACTTGATTTTCTTCTAAATTTAAACTTAAAATTTTTTGCTCCAAATCTACTTCTATATTACCAAATTCATCTTCAAGAGAATTTTTGATCAAATTTACACAATTCATACAATTAACATTTTTTACTTTAAATTTCATTTTCACTCCTTATAGGATGTATGGTAATGTGCCCGATTTCAAATTCATGTAGTAATTTATGGGATAAATCCTGAGATAGTTTTTCAAATTCCTTTAGATCGCAAACTTTCACTTTTAAATGCATAGAAGCTACTAGCATTTTATTGGTGATTTGAGTAATATGCAAATCCACCACCTCATCCACACTAGGATTTAAAAGTAAAACTTGTCTTACTTTTTCTATATCCACAGGAGAACTTTCAAGTAAGACATTAGCGCTTTGTTTAAGCAAGATAATTGCCCATCTTAAAAGTAAGATTGATAATACAATAGCTAAAATCGTATCTATATAAACAATACCACTGAAATACACCGCTATCCCACCTATAATAACCACTAAAGAACCCAATAAATCACTCATCATATGTAAAAAAGCGGACTTCATATTGACATTTTCTAAATTTGCACCCTTAAACATCATCAAAGCATTAATCCCATTTACCAAAAAGCCCAAAATAGCTACAATTATCATGGTTTTAGCGTCAATTTCTTTTGGATTAATAAATTTTTCTATAGCCTCATAAATGATAAATAAAGCCGATAAAATAATGGTTAAAGCATTGACAAAAGCCACTAAAACTTCAAGACGAAAGTACCCAAAGGTCTTTTGATGATCTTGCCATTTTTCTACAGCTATGATGGCTAAAAAACTAAGAGCTAAGGCAAAAACATCAGAAAACATATGCAAAGTATCGCTTAAAAGTGCCAAAGAATTTGAAAGGATTGAATAAATAAATTGCACAAGCATCATAGAAAAAGTCATTAAAAGAGAAATTTTTAAAATCTTTTTATCCATACTCCTTGCATCAGCATGGGAATGATGATGTTCATGAGAATGTTCTTCGTGATTATGATGACAAGATTTGTTAGCTAAAGGCTCGTGTGATAAAAATTTATACATTTTATATCCTTTTTGCTTGACATTTTAAGATATTAAGCTAAAAAGAATATAAATATTTGTTATTCTTATAAAAATTAAAAGTCAAAAAGTTCGCCTAACCAACTTTCTTTCTTTTTCTTTTTATAGTAATCATTGTGCTGATGATAAGCTGAGTTATTATATCTTGACTCTTGTCTTGAAGCTTGGTTAAAATTTGCTGTATTAGGGACACTGCGTTCTATGATTTTGTCAAGTTCTCCACGATCAAGCCAAACGCCACGACATTTTGGACAATAATCAATCTCAACTCCACTCCTATCGCTCATAACCAAATCCACATTGCAAACTGGACATAACATACAATACCGCCTTTTTTTAAATTTTTGATTTAAAATTATAAAAAGAAATACTAAACAATTTTACAACAAGTTTTAATGTTTTTTTGCATGTCTAGTCATCATAAAACTTTGTTCAAAAAATATAAGCAAAGTAACACTCACTCCTATAGCTAGAGCCAAAGTCACAGAAACAGTTGTAAAAAAATAATCAAAAAATTGAACCAAAAATTCAGACTTAGCCTTCAAATCATCACTGCGTATAAAAGAAATAAGATACAAAATCGCTTTATAGGCATAAATTCCAGGTATCATAGGAATAAGAGCAGGAAAAGCGATAATTTCAGCAGGGGTTTTGATGATTTTTGCTAGAACAATTCCTAAACATCCTATACAAAATGAAGCAACAAAAGTTGCAATTGCTAAAGTTTGAAAATGAAAATATTCCACCAGGGTAAAACGAAGCCCATGCGCAATTGCTGCTAAAATAGCAGATAAAATAAGGGTTTTTAAAGGTGGATTACAAGCATAAGCAAAGCCAAATCCCGCCACAGCAGCAAAAAACATATCTCTTAAAATAAATTCAATCATCTTAAAATCCCAAAATCCGAAATACTAAGTGTCATGTAAATTCCAAGTGCTATACAACAAATCAAAATAGCCACGCTGATAATACGACTAAGCCCCATTAAAATATGATCTTTTAATATATCAATCACAGAATTTATAAAAAATACCCCTGGTATAAGATATAAAATACTAGAACCCAAAGCCACATCAGAAGTATTGGTATATCCCATATCCAGTCCAAAAAATACAAACCACGATGAGATAAAAGAACAAAGGATGTATTGAATTCTTAAATCAATCTTTGCTTTAGTTAAAATATATCTTAACAACAATCCCACAAAAGTTGCAAAAAACACCAAATTTCCAGCGCCAAAATCACCGCCAAAAAGCCTACAAAAAGCCGAATTTGCCATAGAAACAAATAAAAGATTAAGCAAATAAGAATGCTTTTTTTGTTGAGAAATTTTCTCAAAAACAACTTGTGCTTTTTCAAGATCGTATTTGTGATCATATATAGCCCAGCTTAAAGCACTTAAATCAAAAATAAGCTTAAAATTAACATGGGCATGATGATTGGGTATGACATAAGTTCTTTGAATGGAGTTATCATCCATATCTACAACATTTAAAGTAATATGATGAAAAAAGAAATTGATATTTATCTCATAGCCATAAACCTCGGCTATTCTTCCTACGCATTTTGCCACCCTAGCTGTATAAGTTCCAGCACCTAGCAAAGTTTTAGTATATATAATTAAAAAATTAGTTAATCTTTGTATATCAGGTTTTTCCATATTTTGATCATCTTTAACTTGAATTTATTACAATTATAGCAAATTTGAAAATAATAAAGAAAAAAATATTTATAATTTAAATCATTTATTAAAAGGCTTTTTGATTTTGATATAAATTAAACTTGCTAAAATCACAAAAACAATTATAATGATTAAAATTTGAGTCAAATAAGTTTTAATCAACTCTTCATTTTGTCCTATATAATAACCCAAAAATACAAGTATAGCCACCCAAATAGCACTACCAAGTGCAGTAAAAAGTATAAAATTTATAAGTTTCATTTTTACCAAACCTGCAGGCATAGAAATATACTGACGAATTCCTGGTAAAAGACGACAAGTAAAGGTTGAAAATTCCCCGTGTTTGTTAAAAAATTCTTCAAATTTAGCAAATTTGGCTTCATTTATACCAAAATACTTACCCCATTTTAATACAAAATTTTTACCCCAAAAAAAGCAAATATAGTAATTAATCAAAGCCCCTAAAACAGAACCTAAAGTCCCGCTAAGTATACAAAGAGTGATATCAAGTTCGCCTTTATGTGCCAAATATCCAGCAGGTATCATAACAACTTCACTTGGAAAAGGTATAAAACAACTCTCTAAGGTCATTAAGATAATAATACCCAAATACCCCCAAGCACTAGCCGTCTCAACAATAAAAGAAATGATTTCTTGCATATTAGCCTTATTTGAAGAAATTTTAAAAAATTGTAGCTTAAAAGATTAAACAGTAAAAAGCGGTTTTATACCGCTTTTTTTATTTACCTGCAACCGAAACTTGATTTGGATTGTCCGCTGCACGAGCGATCATACACTCTTTTAAAACAGCAGCATCAGCTGGATCGCTAACTTTTTTATTAATCCAGCGTTCAACTTGTTTCATTGTTTTTGACTCTGGCTCTGGAGCTTCGTATTTTGCCATCAAACTTGCACAATCAGCCAAAGCAATGATAGGTAATAAACTTGCAAAAAGTATTTTTCTCATCTTTTGCTCCTTAGAATTTTACATTATACATTAACATGATATTATCAGCTCTTGCTTTATCTTTTTTCGCTCCACCAAATGGTAAGCCACGATTACCCCATTTATTTTGGATATTGGTATAGCTTAAGCGTAAGAATTGATATCTATCAAGTTGATAAATCACATAAACATCGTGAGCCGTTCCTCTTGTCATTCTTATATTAAGTGGATCATTGATACTTGGACGGCTCATAGTATACCAGTATCTACTTCCCCAGAAGAACTCATATCCTACTTTTAAAGCCTTGGTAAAATCATAGCGTCCACCTACATGCACAGCATAGCCATCTTCTTCATTGAAATTTAATTGAGACTGTACAGCAGGAATTGCACTTAGAGTATGTGCGTTTGCTCCGTTAGAATACCCTAAAGATACAAAATAATTAAAATTTGTTCCAAAAGCTTTGTAATTTTCAAAATGAATATTTGCTAAAGTTAAATCCCCAAGATTATAAACACCTTGATTTAATAAAACCATTTGCCCTGAATTAATGCTAGGCAATGGTAATGCAAAATCAGTCATATGAGCCACATTGAAGATAATAAGATTATCTCCCATACCTTCTATAGGAAGCTCTCCTTCTACTGCAGCATAATAAAGATTTGCATCAGCATCTTTTTGATCGCTCATCCAGTCTCTTACTTTGCCTTCTTCATCCCATTGATAAGTTTTACCATAAGCTGCACGGATAGCTATCTTATGATCTTGCAAATTTTCAGGCTTATAAGTGATCACTGCTGCATCACCTAGAGCATTAATCGCTAAGGCTGGATAAGTGGATTGTCTTAAAGCATTGTTTCTAAGATTACTTCCTGGGCCATCGGTTCCTGGCTGTCTTCCTATAGTTGCAATCCACTCAGGCGTGATATAGTAGTCAAGATAAGCTCTATCTACATAAAGTACAGGCCCACTTGTTCTTGTGTTTCTTCCTGCATCTAAGTCATAAGGAGTACCACTCCAACCCATTTGAGACCAGTTTTTAGCCATAGATAAACGACCATAGAATTTGGTTTTATCATTAATATCAGCATTCATATTTAAATGAAGCTCATTCATCCATTTGTTATTAGCACTATAATCTTGTCCGCTAACTTTATAGTTTGTATTTGAAACCGCTGTTGAAAACTCAAGTCCAAATTTAACCTTGCTTAAAGCAGCTTGAAATTCTGTTTCATCAGCTCTATCATTAAGATCAGCAAGTTCAGCTTTTACAGCTTCATTTTGCTTAGCTTGAGCTTCCCTTTCTTTTCTGATTTGTGCAAGTTCAGCTTGAATTTGTGCAAGCTGTTTTTGAAGCTTGGTTATTTCATCATCTGTATTTTTAGCAAAAAGTGAAGATGAAAGAAGACAAGCACTTAAAATAAGTGAAAACTTAGTTTTCATAATCATAACTCCTTGTAATTTTGTTACATTTCACTGAAATAAAATTATAATTATAGAAAAAAAAGCTTTAAAAAAAATTATGTGTTAATTATTTTTAGCTAGTCAAATTTTATGACTAGCTTTACATTATAAGATTTAAATTTAATTACAAAATTTTTATATCTAAAATTTTATCTCCTTGGCGTATAGAGTCTAAAACTTCCAAACTTTCTTCATCTTTTGGATCAATTTGCCCAAAAACAGTATGAACCCCATCTAAATGAGCTTGAGGGCTATGACAAATGAAAAATTGGGATCCACCCGTATCGCGTCCTGCATGCGCCATAGATAAGGTTCCACGCTCATGCTTATGTTCTTGATCATCACATTCACAAATGATTTCATATCCAGGCCCACCTATACCATTGCCGTGTGGACAACCCCCTTGTATGACAAAATTTGGAATCACACGATGAAAATTTAAATCTTTATAAAATCCTTCAATAGCCAAAGTAGCAAAATTACAAACCGTTTGTGGAGCCTCATCACCAAAAAGTTTTAGCTTCATTGTACCTTTTTCAGTTTCTATAAGAGCAAATTTGTATTCATTTACTTTGCTTGTGTCGATTGTTTTTATCATATTTTTCTCCTTAATCTATATTTGTATAAACAGCTTGAACATCATCATCATCATCTAACTTATCTAAAAGTTTTTCTATATCACTAAGCTGTTCTTCGCTAAAGCTTACAGGATTGTTTGGTATATACTCAAGTCCTGCTTTTTTAAGAACTAAACCCTTAGTTTCTATAGCAGAGCTTAGCTCACCAAATGCAGTATAATCACCGCTAATTACCAACTCTTCTTCATTTTGTTCTAATTCTTCAAGCCCTGCATCGATCAAATCAAGTTCTAATTCTTCTAAATCTCCTGCAAATTTTTCAAGATGAAAAACCGCTTTTCTTGTAAACATAAAGCCTAAAGATCCATTTTGTAAAACTTCTCCACCATTCTTGCTAAAAATAGCTTTTACATTGGCCACGGTGCGTGTAGGGTTATCACTCATACATTCAACTATAACTAAAGCTCCATGCGCAGCTTTTCCTTCATAATGAATGTTTTTAATATCTACACTATCTTTTCCACTCGCACGCTTAATAGCTGCATCTATATTATCTTTTGGCATATTATTTGCTTTTGCTGTAGCTATAGCACTTCTTAATTTTGGATTCATATCAGGATCAGTGCCACCTTCTTTAGCAGCTACTTGTATGGCTTTAGCAAGCTTAGGAAAAAGCTTGCTCATTTTATCCCATCTAGCCTCTTTAGAAGCTCTTCGGTATTCAAATGCTCGTCCCATAAATTCTCACTTTCTTTAAAGATTTTCAAACTTAAAAGTATAAACTAAAAAGGCTAATTAAAGCTTTAAATGGTATGATTTTACCATTTATTTTAGGAGAAGTTTTTGAATATCGCAAAAAAAGAACTTTTTGTTGCTTGGTTTTTCTTGATTGTTGCTATTGTATTTGAAGTTTTAGGTACTAGTTTTTTAAAAATGGAAAATCAAATTTTAGGCTATATATTTATGGCTTTATTTATAGCTTTTTCTTATTTTTTTATGGGCAAAGCGATTAAAAAAATTCAAGTAGGCATAGCCTATGCTGTATGGGAACTTTTAGGGATTATTCTTATACTTTTAGTTTCTTTTATAGTTTTTAAAGAGAGTTTAACCTTAACTCAAATTCTAGGCATTGTTCTTTCTATCGTTGGAATTATCATGATTAATATAGGCGAGGTTAAAGAATAATGTATATTTTTATCATTGTTTTATCAGCATTGTTAGATATCATAGCAAATTTATTGCTAAAAAAATCAGATGGTTTTAAACATAAAATTTGGGGCTTGGCTGCGATTGTCAATGCTATACTTGCTTTTTTTCTACTTTCTTTTTCTTTAAAATACGTTCCTTTAAGCATAGCTTACTCAACTTGGGGTGCTATAGGCATCATAGGAACTTGTCTTGGTGGATGGATTTTATATAAAGAAAAATTAAACAAAATAGGAATTTTAGGCATCATTATCGTAATAATAGCAGTATTTTTACTAAATTATTAAAACAGCAAAATGCTGTTTTAATGTTCCATTTTGTTTTTCGCTTCAATACCCATTAAAGAAAATGCGGTTTTAATACTAAGAGCAACCAAAGAAAATAATTTAAGTAAATCATTTTCATTTGCAGAGCCTATAACTTTATTTTCATTGTAGAATTTATGAAAATTTGCAGCTAAATTTTTAAGATAATCAGGAATTTTTTGCAAAGCTCTAGCCTCAAAAGCATCATTTAAAATAGCTTTTAAATTCAAAGCTTCAAAAAGTAAATTTACACCATCTTGATTTAAACTTTGCAAATCAGCTCCCATTACATCATCGATTGTTTTACCAGCTTTAGCAAACACTTGATGAATTCTAGCGTGTGCGTAGTTGATATAATACACAGGATTAGAGCTATCTTCTTTTTGCAAATCACTAATATCAAATTCCAAATGAGTATCGCACTTTTTACTCAAAAAGATATAACGCAAAGCATCACTTCCTATTTCATCAATCACATCGCTCATCAAGATAAAATTTCCTGCTCTTTTACTCATTTTATAAAGCTCTCCATCTTTAAGCAAGGAAACCATTTGTGCTAAAATAATCTCAAGATTATTAGAGTCAAATCCCAAAAACTCCATCGCAGCTTTCATTCTAGGGATATAACCATGATGATCTGCTCCCCAGATATTAATACACTTGCCATAACCACGACTCATTTTATCCTTATGATAAACAATATCTGCTGCCAAATAAGTCCCGCGTCCATCTTCACGGATAATTACCCTATCTTTTTCATCGCCTTTTTGCGAAGAAGCAAGCCAAATTTTACCTTCTTGCTCGTAAATTCCTTTATGTTTTTTTAAAGATTCTAAAGTTGCATTTAAAGCGTCATAATACGATCTCTCGCTTACATAGCTGTCAATTTTAATCTTTGCTTGTTCTAAATTTTGTTTAATCAAAACAAGCATTTTATCTTTTGCCCAATCAGCTAAACTAGGGATATTTTCTTCATTAAAAAATTCTTTACCAAATTTTTCAAAAGCTTCTTTTGCCAAATCTGCTATATACTCACCTTTGTAATATTGCTCTGGATATTCAACATTTTCATGAAGTATATTTTCTTTCACACTTAGTAAAATAGAAAGCCCTAGTAAATAAATTTGATTACCCGCATCATTGACATAGTATTCTGTATCAAATTTATAGCCCAAATGTCTTGCAAGTCTTGTTAAGGTGTCTCCAAAAACAGCGCCTCTTGCATGTCCTATGTGCAAAGGCCCAGTAGGGTTTGCACTCACATATTCAAGTAAAAAACTTTCTTGTTTTTTTTCTCCTTTAGTAAAATCATTTGGATTTGCTAAAGCTTGATTTGCAAGTTCATTTAAAAAAGTTTTGGAAATTCTAAAATTTAAATACCCGTTTACAGCTTCAACCGATTCAAAGCAATCATGATTTTGAAATTTGCTCGCTAAGTCGCTAGCGATCAACATAGGAGATTTTTTTAATTCCTTAGCCAGTGAAAAAGCCAAAGGGGTAGCAAAATGTGCTAAATTTTTATCCTTTGGATTTTCAAGTGTAAAATCACACTCTAAAATCTTTTTAATTTCATTAAAAATAATACTTTTCAAAAGACTAAACCTTAAGCTTTTTTTGTTTCGTCTATACTTGCATCAGCATTTGTATTATTAGTTGTGTTTTTGTTTTCTTCTATTTTTTGAGTATTTTTTGCTACTTCATCATCATTATTCATTTCATCTTTAAAAGTTTTAATACCTTTGCCTAAACCCTTTGCAAGTTCTGGAATTTTTTTTGCTCCAAAAAGCAATACAACAATCAATAAAATAATCAACCAATGACTTGGACTTGACCAACCACCCATTTTATTCTCCTTCATTCCAAATATTTTGAATTTGTCCTAGATTCTGCCCTTTGGTTCTAAATTTATGGGCAATTAAAATCGCTCGCAATGCTTCATAACTTTGCTTTAGCTCATCATTAATGATAAGATAATCATACTCGCTAAGCTCTTTCATTTCATCACTAGCGTTTTGTAATCTTTTTTCTAGTTGTATTATTGTATCAGTATTTCGCTTAATAAGTCTTTTTTTTAACTCATCTTTATTTTTTGTAGTAATAAAAACAGAAACAATCTTATCAGCCATTTTTTGTCTGGCTATTTTAAATCCTTGCACATCAATATCAAAAACAACTATTTTTTCATTATCTAAAGCATCTTGAGTGTGCTTTAAAGAAGTGCCATAAAAATTTTCATGCACTTTAGCCCATTCTAAAAAATGATCACCATCTATACCTTTTTGAAATTCTTCATGGGATATGAAATGATAATGTATTCCATTTTTTTCACCCTCTCTTGGTTTGCGAGTTGTTGAAGAAATAGAAAAATAAAGCTCATCTTCAAATTCATCAAAAAGTTTTTTTAAAAGAGTTGATTTTCCAGCTCCACTAGGACCTGAAATCAACAAAATAAAACCTTGCAATTTTAATCCTCTTTAAAACTAATGTTTATATTTATATTCATATTCATACCCTTAAGAGCAGCTTTTAAGGTATCATCCTTAATACTTGAAGTGATCGCTCCTACTATACTTTGGCTAAGCTCATTAACTATCTCTTCACTATTATCATCTTTAGTTGCATTACTTACTATAGGCTCTTCATTTTTTTCTACAATTTCCTCTCCAAGAGCTTCTTGTATATCACTTTCTTTCAATGCATCAAAATCACTTATATTTAAATTTGGCACAACCACTTCCTCTTCATTTGTTCCTAATTCTGTATCGTCTAAAATTGGCTCATCTTTAAAATCTTCTAAAACCTTGCTACTATTATCACTATCAATACCATAATCAAGCTCATCAAGTTGAGCTAGTTCTTCTTTGATTTGATCTTGAGTGCTTAAATTTGAAATAAAATCATCCATTTCATCTTGAACATCTTCTTCCACAACAGGAGCAAACTCCTCTAAATTTTCCTCTGATTCTTCATTATCTTTTGCTTGACCTAAAAATTCAGCATCCTCAGGAATATCATCAAAATCCATTTCTTTTTCTTGCTCTTCAACCACAGGAAGATCATCAAAGTCGCTTATATTAGCTTGTAATTCTTTGTTATCTTCTAAATCTTCATCATTTTTATCATCTAGTTCATCTAAACTAGGCTCAGTATCCAAAGCTGTATGTTCTTGGCTTAAGTCTTCTTTTTCGCTTCCGCCATCTTCCAAAGTTAAATCTAAATCAGTTTGAATGTCTTCTTGATTCTGTTCTTTAGTTGTTTCTTGTTCTAAATTTTCATCTTCTAAATTTTGAGTTTCTAAAGTTTCGTTTGCATTATCATCTTG
>NZ_MJWQ01000019.1:0-2155 GCF_001762325.1 Campylobacter sp. BCW_6871
AAGCTAAATTTTACAATGCCACTGAAGGTGGAGCAAGGATTAATTTTACTGAAGAACTTTCCTTTAAAGAATGTTGTGAAAAACTCCTTACAAAAGAAAAACCTAAATTTGAACTTCCAAAAAGTTTAACTAAAAATAGAAGTGATAAACTCCTAGTTAAATTCAAAGAAAAAATACAAAAAGATCAAGATAATGCTAAAAGATTTTTAGACGATGCTTTAGCTTTAAAACAAATTTTAGAAAACATACTCAGTAAAGATTTTATTTTACCTTTGGAATTTTTAGAAAAAGTTTATCAAAATATAGAAAATTTCAATCACTCTTTAGATGAAGATGAGTTTATACAAGATGAAGTTTTAAGAGGAGCTTTCGCTTATCGTGGAAAAATGATTGCTGATGTATTAAAACTTCATATACAAGATAAAACGTATTTTATCATAGCTTATATCAAAGCTTATTATGAATGGTTGCTTTATTTTATAGAAAAATTAGAGCAAAAATACAAATCTTTATTAAAAGTATAAAATTTAACATCAAAGTATAAAATATTTTTTTGATTGCACGATATAGCATGTAACAAGTTCATGGATGAGCTTGAATTTTTTTAAAAGGATTTAAAATGGGATTTCGTATTAACACAAACGTTGCAGCATTAAATGCAAAAGCAAACTCTGATCTAAACAGCAAAGCATTAGATCAATCACTTGCAAGACTTAGTTCAGGTCTTAGAATCAACTCAGCCGCAGATGATGCTTCTGGTATGGCGATAGCAGATAGTCTAAGATCTCAAGCTAATACTTTAGGTCAAGCTATATCAAATGGTAACGATGCTTTAGGCATCTTACAAACTGCAGATAAGGCTATGGATGAGCAACTTAAGATCTTAGATACAATCAAGACTAAAGCAACTCAAGCAGCTCAAGATGGACAAAGCTTAAAAACAAGAACTATGCTTCAAGCAGATATTAACCGCTTGATGGAAGAACTTGATAATATTGCTAATACTACTTCATTTAATGGTAAACAACTTTTAAGTGGTAATTTTATCAATCAAGAATTTCAAATCGGTGCAAGTTCAAATCAAACTATTAAAGCTACCATAGGCCCAACCCAATCTTCTAAGATAGGTTTAACACGCTTTGAAACTGGAGGAAGGATTTCTGAAAGTGGTGAAGTGCAATTTACTTTGAAAAACTATAACGGTATAGATGATTTTAAATTTCAAAAAGTTGTGATTTCAACTTCGGTTGGAACAGGACTTGGGGCTTTAGCTGAAGAGATCAATAAAAATGCCGATAAAACGGGTGTTAGGGCTACCTTTACAGTAGAGACTCGAGGTATGGGTGCAGTTAGAGAAGGTACTACTTCTGAAGATTTTACTATTAATGGGGTAAAAATCGGCCAGATAGAATATAAAGATGGCGATAGCAATGGTGCTTTAGTTTCTGCAATCAACTCTGTAAAAGATACTACAGGAGTAGAAGCCTCTATAGATGAAAATGGTAAACTTTTGCTCACTTCAAGAGAGGGTAGAGGGATTAAAATTGAAGGTGATATAGGCAAGGGTGCTTTTATCAATCCAAATATGAAAGAAAATTACGGTCGCTTATCTTTGGTAAAAAATGATGGTAAAGATATTTTAATCAGTGGAACAGGATTAACTGCTACTGGATTTGGTGCAAGTAGTTTCATTTCACAAGCTTCTGTTTCTCTAAGAGAATCAAAAGGTCAAATTGATGCCAATGTTGCTGATGCTATGGGGTTTAACTCAGTTGATAAAGGTAATATTTTAGGGGGTTATTCTTCCGTTTCTGCTTATATGAGTAGTGCCGGTAGTGGATTTTCGTCAGGTTCAGGTTATTCTGTAGGTAGTGGTAAAAATTATTCCACAGGTTTTGCTAATGTGATAGCTGTTTCTGCAGCTTCTCAACTCTCAGCGGTTTATAATGTATCTGCAGGCTCAGGTTTTTCTAGTGGTTCTAATTTATCTCAATTTGCAACCTTGAAAACTTCAGTTGGAAATACTCTTGGTGTAAAAGATGAAACAGCAGGTGTAACTACACTTAAAGGCGCTATGGCAGTGATGGATATAGCAGAAACTGCTATAACAAATCTTGATCAAATCAGAGCAGACATTGGTTCAGTGCAAAATCAA
>NZ_MJWQ01000020.1:0-864 GCF_001762325.1 Campylobacter sp. BCW_6871
AAGCTAAATTTTACAATGCCACTGAAGGTGGAGCAAGGATTAATTTTACTGAAGAACTTTCCTTTAAAGAATGTTGTGAAAAACTCCTTACAAAAGAAAAACCTAAATTTGAACTTCCAAAAAGTTTAACTAAAAATAGAAGTGATAAACTCCTAGTTAAATTCAAAGAAAAAATACAAAAAGATCAAGATAATGCTAAAAGATTTTTAGACGATGCTTTAGCTTTAAAACAAATTTTAGAAAACATACTCAGTAAAGATTTTATTTTACCTTTGGAATTTTTAGAAAAAGTTTATCAAAATATAGAAAATTTCAATCACTCTTTAGATACAGATGAGTTTATACAGGATGGTATTTTAAAAGCAGTGATTTATGAACGAGGACTTAGGATAAGCTTAGTTTATAAAGAAAATATTTTAGATCATGCTAGTTTCATCAGTGCTTATATCAAAGCTTATGATGAATGGTTGTTTTATTTTATAGAAAAGTTAGAACAAAGAATAAATATTATCATCAATTCTTTTAAGGAAAGCTAATGACCATACTAGAAAAAAACATACAAGCTTTATTAAGTGGGGTAAATGAACCCTTAGGAAATAAACTTTTAAATTTCATACAAAATAAAACTTGTTCTCGTTTTAATATAGATGAAAATTTAAATATCTTTGATAAAACTCATAATGTTTTCATGTATGAAAACTTAGAAGAAGAATTAAATTTTTTCTATCAAAGTATTTTAGAAAAAACTCCTAGATATCCTTTTATATGTATTTATGGTATAGGCAATGCTTTGCTTATTAAAAATTTAGCTAAACACTATAAACATCTTTTTGTATTTGAAAGTGAAATAGAACTTTTTATCCT
>NZ_MJWQ01000021.1:0-4961 GCF_001762325.1 Campylobacter sp. BCW_6871
TTACAAACATAAAACTCTTGTTTTCTATCTTCATCTTCTAAGATTTCATCTAGTCCTTGTGCGATTTGAAGTTTTAAATTTTGCATTTTTGCAGGAGCTAAAAAACTAAAATGATATTCGTTTAATTCTTTATTATCTTCTAAAGCATTTTTGATGATTTTATCATACTCATGTAGCTGTGTAAAATACCCTACTCCTAAATCTTTATTTTCAAATTCCTTATAAGCACTTTTATAAACTTTAGCAATGTTTTTTGGGATAATAAAATAAAGTTTGATTAAATTAGTATCAAAGCTAAGATTTAATTCTTTAAATTCATAATCTTTACTAAAGTCTTGTTTGAATTGATTAAGAATATTTATATCCTCTATATCTTTTAAATCTTTTAAATCTATATTAAATTCATTTAAAGCTTTATCTTGTTCTTTTTTTTCATTATTGATTAAAAGATTATAGATAGGTAAATTATCTTTTTGAAATCTATCACTTTTATAATGAAGTCTTATTATAGGCTCTTTTAACTCTATTTGATTTTTACTTTGTTCTCCTAAGCCCTCTTTAGGATCAAAGCTGTGATCAAATTTAAACTTAGTAGGAGTAAAGCTTACTTTTAAAGCAAAGCCTTTATCTGTTTTACAAGCTGAGATGAGTTCTTGCAAGATTGCAAATTCATTATTGACTTTCTTTTGAGATAAGGATCCTTTTACATTAACAACTTTAGTACAAGGAACACTTACACCTGCTATAGTATTAGGACAAGCTACTATACTAGAGTTTAATAAATCACTTTCTAGCATTATAGGCACACCATCATCTTTAAAAGTTTTTCCTTTGTTTGATTTAAGTATGACTTTACCTCCATGGATACATTCTAGGTTTTGATTTTCTAAAAGAGCATGAAGTTTAGCTATAGCTTGTTTTTTATCTACTTGTGTGGTTTTTTGTTCTTTTAAAGTGTTTGAAATTAAGTCTTTATACTCTAAGCTTTGTTTGCTTAAACATTCTAATTTAATATTTAAAGAATTTTCTATAATAGAATAATTAAGCAAACAAAGTTCATCATTTTTATAAAAGATACTAAGTCTTCCTAAACCACTGCTTTCATCTTTAGGAGAAAAATAATAACTAGGTGTATCTTGTTTTATAGTATTATCTTGATCTAATTCTCCAAAGTAAAAAGGATTATTAGGAAGTTCATTTGATCCTGTAAGGAGAGTGGAGTTTAAAAAGATTTTTATATCTAAACTTTTAAAATCTATTTGATATTTTTCTTCTATGTCCTTTATATCCAAAACACTTCTATCTTTTGCAAAAATATCACAATGATTATCATAAATATGGATCAAATTTGACATAGAGATGAAAGAAGTATTGTTAGAATTATCTTGCAAATCTTGTAAATTTACTTTATCTAAGAATATGATTTTTATATTATTTGTCTTTAATACTATGGTATTGGTATTTTTATCATAAAATTGCTCTATGTTAAATACTTCGTTTAAAATTAAATTAACATCATTTTCCTTAGTATTAAAGCTTTGATTATTTAGATTATCTTGTAAGGAAATTTCTTTATTTAAATAGTCTTGGATATCTTTTATTTTTTCATTTCTTTTTTCTTTTAAAGTATTGATAGATTTATAAAGCCTTTTTCTAGCATCAAGATAGGTATCATTGAGCTTTTCTTTATCTAGGATGAAGATTTTTGTGAAAGTAGAATTATAGCCTAGATTGTTTATAGCGGTAGCTTGGGTGAAAAGCTCTTCTTGATTATAATTTATAGCTATGGAATTTTCACATTGATATAAGGCTTTTAAGTATGCTATGGATGAATTTTTATCTATTGTGTCTATTTCATCATTGTTTATAAAAGCAAGCCTTGTTATAAATAATTCTCTATCCATTTTTTTCTAAATATTTAAGATAAATGAATATTATATCAAATATATTAAATTTTTGATAGTCTTTAAAGATTTTCATATATCACATAAACACTTGAGATCAATATAGGAACATTACACACAAACCCTATAAACCAACTTAATTTTTTGCATTTTTCTCCTGTGCTATAACATTTAAAAAAATAAGCTTGCAATAAACAAGGAAGTATAAAAAATGTGATTACTAAAAAAAACATAGTTGCAAAGGTTAAAAATTTAAAATAATTACGCACTCTATATTCTTGCGGTGATAATTTTTCAATTTCTGGAGGATCAAGTAATACAAGCGATCTAGAGGTTTCAAGATCATAGGTAAGATAAAATATGATAACAATAGCCATAAAAAAGATAATAAAAGATATTAAAAAATAAGATTTTACAAATTCTTTTATATTAATCTTAATCCAATAATTTATATATAGAAAAGACAATAAGAACGCTTAGAGCTATAAGATAAAATTCTATAACACTACAAGTAAGAATAAATCCTATCAAACCCAAAAAATAGAAAGCGTAATACTATCTCCCATTTAAACTCCTGTATTATAAAGCACATTATAAGCTTTATCTTTAAAATCAAGTTTAGTGATAAAATCTTTACTATAAAGTCTAAAATCCAAACCATAAGGAGTGAATTTTTGATAGTCTTTAAAGATTTTCATATACCACATACACACTTGCAATTAATATAATAATATTGCATAAAAACCCTATAAACCAACTTAATTTTTTGCGTTTTTCTTCTGTGCTATAACATTTAAATAAATAAGCTTGCAATAAACAAGGAAGTATAAAAAATGTGATTGTAAAAAAAAACATAGTTATACAAGTCAAAAATCCAAAATAATTATATGCTTTATATTCTTGCGGTGACAATTCTTTAGCTTCTAGAGAGCTAAGTAATGCAAGATCCCTAGAAGTTTCAATACCATAGGTAAGATAAAATATGATAACAATAGCCATAAAAAAGATAATAAAATATACTAAAAAATAAGATTTTACAAATTCTTTTATGTTAATTCTCATCCAATAATTTAAAATAGAAAAGGCAATAAGAACACTTAAAGTTGTAAGATAAAATTTTATATTAGTAAAAGCAAGAATAAATCCAAATAAACCCCAAAAAATAGAAAATGTAATATCTTCTCCCATTTAAACTCCTGTATTATAAAGCACATTATAAGCTTTATCTTTAAAATCAAGTTTAGCGATAAAATCCTTACTATAAAGTTTAAAGTCCAAACCATAAGGAGTGAATTTTTGATAGTCTTGGTAATCTTGATTGTAAAGATAGTATTGCTTGGTTTTTGGGGATTGTAGAATATCAGCAAAGGTTATTTGTGGTATAAAAAATAAATATTTCTTTGGTTTATAAGTTTCCATCTGTCTTGTAGAACCCCAAATACTAAAACTCTTTTCATTAAAATCCCAAGCTCCAACAGGTTGTCCTAGCTTGATAAAATTTCCCTTATCATCAAATTCATGTCCTTGATCTAAAAAATCAAAGCTATCATAAACATAAACAAGCATTTCATCAACGCGGTATGATACCTTTTCTCTATCTCCTTGAATTTCTTTTTTAATGCTTAATTTCGAAGGAACAAAATTAAAAGAAAATTTACCACTACAAGCATAAAGAGATAGATCTTGCATGAGTTCATCATAAGTTTGTTCCCCAATCTCCGATGTATCATAACCTAACATAGTGCTCATTGTCAATGGTTGCGTTCTTAAATATGTTTTAATAAACCAAGTAAGAGAAAATTCTGTATCAAATTGCTTTGCGATATTTACTTGTAAATTTTCCCGAATTTGTCTGAAAAACTCATCATCACCCACACCTATATATTGACAATTTAAAGTATCAAGCTCATAGGGCTTACAGTCTAAAATGCGTTTATAATCTTTTGAAATTTCATCATTTTCTTTAATGATGATATAAGATTCTTCATTTTTATCGCTTCGATTTTCTTTTATATCGATAGCAAAATCAAATTTATATTCTCCTTGAGGCAAATTTTTTAATATCAAAATATTATGAGTTTTTTGTAAGATTATTTCTATTTGCTTTGTAAAATTTTGAGTGTATATGTCTTCTTTTGTATGAAATTTTTTACTTAGTCTTTTTATTATAGGAAAATGAGAATAAAACTTATCCCAATCTAGCGTAGTGTAAAATTTAATAGAACGCCTTTCTTCTCTTACTTCATTTGTTTTATTATCTATATGGCGAGAAAAACGCTCTGAATTTTGCCTTAGTCTTTTCATCTCTTGGGTTTGTGTGTTGTTTGGATAAGGGGTATAATGTAAAATAAGGGGTTCTATACCTTTACTTTGTAAGAAATTTTGTATTTCTTTTAGTCTTTGTTCTGCTTGGGGATTATTAGGCTTATTTTGTTTTACGGGGAGATGATAATTTTGTATTGTATCTATCTTAGGGCTATTTTGCCACAATACTTGAAGTTGATAGCTAATAGCCCAACCTAGTGTTGCTATTTCATTATTGCTTTTTTGATAGTATTTAAATTCATTATAACAACACTCTAATTCTGTAGGTAAAACTGTTTCATCATATTGCAAAGTGCTAAAATTTATATTATTAATATAAATTTGGCTCTTTAAAGTTTCTTCATTAATATGTCCTACTGGAACAATGTTTTCCCAAAAAAGTTCTTCATCCATTATTTCATCCTATTGTTTTTATATTTTTTAGAAATTCCTTAAGCATGTTCTCATTTAAATTTATAGAATACCTAGTCCAGCACATTCTAGCATATTTATAAAGTTTCATATATTTGGCTTGTTTTCATATATTATTTTATCCTTTATGATTTGCATTTGAATTCATCTTTAGGAGAAAAATAATAACTAGGTGTATCTTGTTTTATAGTATTATCTTGATCTAATTCTCCAAAGTAAAAAGGATTGTTAGGAAGTTCATTTGAGCCTGTAAGGAGGGTGGAGTTTAGGAAGATATAAGCTTGATAGTTTTGAAGTTCTTCAAAAGTAAAATCTGTCGTT